>JBEIRQ010000079.1:0-7258 GCA_040375885.1 Methylococcus sp. | reverse complement strand
TCCAGGGGATACCATCCTCGGGATGAGTCTGGCGCATGGGGGTCACTTAACCCATGGAGCCAAAGTCAATTTCTCCGGCAAGCTCTATCAGGCCTACCAATACGGTATCGATACCGCAACGGGCCTCATCGACTATGAAGAAGTTCGGCGCCTAGCCGAAGAGCATCGCCCCAAAATGATCGTGGCCGGCTTCTCAGCTTATAGCCGCGTCGTCAATTGGCAACGATTCAGGGACATTGCCGATGCAGTTGATGCGTATCTGGTCGTTGACATGGCCCATGTGGCAGGTCTTGTTGCCGCCGGGGTTTATCCCAGCCCCGTAGCGATTGCCGATGTCACCACGACAACAACCCACAAGACGCTCCGCGGCCCCCGGGGTGGGTTAATTCTCGCGAAGGAAAACGAGGAGATCGAAAAAAAGATCAATTCGCTGGTTTTTCCAGGCATTCAAGGCGGCCCTTTGCTGCATGTGATTGCCGCCAAGGCCGTGGCGCTCAAAGAAGCCATGCAACCGGAATTCACCGCCTATCAACATCAGGTGCTGAATAACGCCCGGGCCATGGCGGATCACTTTGTCTCCCGAGGCCTCAGCATTGTCTCCGGCGGAACCGATAATCACTTGATGCTGGTGGACCTCATTGCCCGCGGCATTACCGGAAAAGCCACCGATGCTGCACTCGGAAAAGCCCACATCACGGTCAATAAAAATGCGGTGCCGAATGACCCACAATCACCTTTCGTCACCAGCGGCATCCGAATCGGCACCCCAGCGGTGACTACCCGTGGATTTAATGCAGGGGACTGCTTGACCCTAGCCGACTGGATCTGCGACATCATTGATGATCTTGATAACGAGAAGGTGATCGAACGGGTGCGCGATGACGTCACCGATATCTGCCGAAAATATCCGGTTTATCCCGATGATTGATCGAGGCATGCCTTTCTTATGAGATGCCCCTTTTGCGGCGCTATCGATACACGGGTCATCGATTCGAGACTGTCTCAAGAAGGAGACCAGGTCAGAAGACGTCGTGAATGTACCGAATGTCGGGAACGATTCACCACTTTTGAGACCGCGGAACTAACGATGCCTCGCGTCATCAAGACGAACGGTAATCGCGAACCCTTTCGGGAAGAAAAGCTACGTGCAGGGATCCTTAGAGCACTTGAAAAGAGGCCTGTCGGCAGCGATCAGATTGAGGCAGCCATCAATCGGATCAAAAAAAAGCTGCTATCCACCGGGGAGCGCGAAATTACGACCCAACTGATCGGAGAAAACGTGATGCGAGAACTCGCGAAACTTGATCAGGTCGCCTACATTCGCTTTGCCTCGGTTTATCGAAGCTTTCAAGACGTCAATGAGTTCCGAGAAGTCATCGAAGACCTCGAACTTCAGCCGAAGACGGGGCCATCGGCCGATCATGAGCTTGCAGCCAAAGACTGACCTGCTTGAATCAACCTAAGAGCCTGACATTTATTCGCACGGATGAGTGTGATCGAACCCTTTAATCCTTTAGAGGCCCGGTTTATGGCCCGAGCCATCGAACTGGCTCAGCGCGGCCTCTACAGTACCGACCCGAACCCTCGCGTCGGCTGCGTCATCGTGCAGGAGGGCGTGATCGTCGGCGAAGGCTGGCATCAGCGCGCCGGTGAGGCGCATGCCGAAGTCATGGCCCTCAAAGACGCCGGCACCAAAAGCCAAGGGGCCACCGCCTATGTGAGCCTTGAGCCTTGCAGCCACCATGGTAAAACACCCCCCTGCAGCCGAGCATTGATCGAGTCAGGTATCCGCCGAGTGGTGGCTGCCATGGAGGATCCCAACCCGAAAGTGGCCGGCTCAGGCCTTCTTGAGTTGCGCGCCTCAGGCATCGAGACCTCCTGTGGCCTGCTGAAGGCGTCGGCAGAAGCCCTTAATCCAGGGTTTTGTCAACGCATGCGCCATCAGCGCCCGTTAATACGGAGCAAATTGGCCATGAGCCTTGATGGGCGCACCGCCATGGCTTCGGGGGAAAGCCGTTGGATCACTGGCGAAGCCGCGCGCCTCGATGTGCATCGACTCAGAGCCAGGTCCTCGGCGATTATCACCGGCATTGGTACCGTCCTTGCCGATGATCCCGAGTTAACCGCAAGACTGCCTGATCATCAGGCGGTTATCGAGCAACCCACTCGCATCATCCTCGACTCGAAGGGCCGCTGCCCCTCACATCTTAAAATGGGTCAAGGACCAGGACGAAAGGTGGTCTTAACCACGTTCAATACCCTGAAGGATGAGACCCCAGAGGGATTTGAAATCGTTCGTTTACCGACCGATCAAGAAGGACGACTCCGGCTTGAGTCCGTGATGGAATGGCTGCAGCTTCAGGAATTTAATGAGGTGTTGTTTGAAGCTGGCGCCACCCTTAACGGTAACCTCCTCAGAGGCGGCTGGGTCGATGAATGGCGTATCTACATGGCTCCGATCATTCTTGGTGATCAAGGACGCGGTCTCTTTCATCTTCCTCATCTTGAGCGCATGGAGGATCGTTTCACCCTCTCATTAATCGATTACCGTCAGATTGGTAAGGACTTACGTCTAACCCTTAAAGCCGAAGATCTTTTCACTTCATCCCATTAGTTTCATCACGACCTCTATCCGTTAGATCAATATGTTTACTGGCATTATTCAAGCCATCGGCACGCTTAGACAGATCGAGGCCCGGGGAGGCGACTCACGCATTACTATCGATACTGGCACATTGCCCCTGGGAGAGGCCAAGCTTGGCGACAGCATCGCAGTGAACGGCGTCTGCCTGACCGCCGTGGCTCTTGATGGACCGCGGTTTTCTGCTGATCTATCAAGAGAAACCCTCTCGAGGACGACGCTCGGTAGCGCCGTGATCGGTGACCCGGTCAATCTCGAACTGGCCCTCCTTCCAACAACCCGACTTGGCGGTCATCTGGTCAGCGGCCACGTCGACGGCCTTGGCACCGTCACCGAACGACGCGACGATGGCCGATCGTGGCGATTCACCATCGAAGCCCCGCCCTCACTGGCCCGTTACATTGCGGAGAAAGGCTCGATGACGGTGAACGGCATCAGCTTGACAGTCAATACCGTCCACGGCTCCTCCTTTGACGTCAACATCGTGCCGCATACCCTCAAGGCCACGACTCTCGGCAGCACGCATAAAGGCGACAAGGTCAACCTCGAAGTAGATCTCATCGCGCGTTACCTTGAACGACTTTTACTGGGAGATAGAGCCTCAGAAGCGGGTTCTGGTGTTACCATGCAGCTCCTTAACGACTCCGGGTTTGCCCCGAAATGAACAGTACGGCTGAACTGATCGAAGATATTCTGCAAGGCAGAATGGTCGTGCTTCTCGATGACGAAGATCGCGAGAACGAGGGCGATCTGGTCATGGCTGCCCAGCACACCCGCCCCGAAGACATCAACTTCATGGCCCGCTACGGGCGAGGTCTGATTTGCCTCACCCTCACGAGAGAACGCTGCCAACAACTGCGTCTTCCCCTGATGGTGAATGAGAACAAAACACCTCACTCAACCAATTTTACCGTATCGATTGAGGCGGCGAGCGGCGTCACAACGGGGATTTCAGCGTCCGATCGCGCCATCACCATTCAGCGCGCCGTGGCCCAAGATGCAACACCTGACGATCTAGTACAGCCAGGCCATGTGTTCCCCTTGATGGCGCAGCCTGGTGGCGTCCTCAATCGTGCAGGACACACCGAGGCCGGCTGCGATCTTGCTCGTCTCGCGGGCCTTGAACCCGCTGCCGTGATCGTTGAAATTCTGAATGAGGACGGCAGTATGGCAAGGCGGCCTGACCTTGAGGCCTTTGCTGTAGAGCATGGCCTTAAAATCGGAACGATTACTGACCTCATTGAATACCGGATTCAAAACGAGAAAACCGTCGAACGCATTTGTGAATGTGACTTTCCTACCGACTATGGAAAATTCAGGATGCTGGCTTATCAGGACCAGGTCGACCAGAAAGTTCATCTCGCTCTGGTCATGGGACAGGTTTCAGGGGCTGACCCCGTCCTCGTCCGGGTCCATGGCCGCAATCTTCTTGGAGACCTTCTCAGTGGCAAACGGGAAGGGGTTGGCGTACCCCTTCGTCAAGCGATGCGCCGAATTGCTGAAGAAGGTAAAGGCGCGCTGGTGGTCATTCGCCGCGAAGAGGATGATAAATTCTTGGTCGAACGTATTCACCAATACCAAATGGCCGATCACGGCGTAGAATTAAGCCCGCTCTCATCGCCGCATGACGATTGGCGAACCACCGGGACCGGCGCACAGATTCTGGCCGATCTTGGCATTCATAAGCTCAGGGTCTTAGGAAGCTCACCCAAAAAGTACCTGGGCCTCTCTGGATACGGGCTTGAAGTTGTTGAATTTGTGACCCTCGACGGTGAGCGATAAATTGAGCCTTAACCGACAGAGTCTTCGGCGGGAGATCAGCAAGCTCATTGCCGCCATAGAGCGCGAATGGAAGGAGGAGCTTGGGGCCCCAGAGGCCGTCGCGACAGAAAGGGCCTTGAGAAAAACCCATCAATTTTTAACCGGGCTGTCCGATGGGAAGCCGCCCGGAATGGAACCACCCGAAACCCTGAGCGATGTCCTTGGTGCAGCGTGGCTCGAAAGCCATCCTTGGGCCATCCCTCATGTGGCCAAAATTCAAAAGGCGATCAGGCAGGACGCGACCACCCTGGCGCCAGAGACGATCTAAATACGAGAGGAATATCACTCATGCACCCCATCAAAACATTCGAAGGTCAGTTGCAGGTCCAAGGCGCCCGCTTTTGCCTGGTCTCCTCACGCTTCAACAGCTTCATTGTCGACGCATTAACGAGCGGCGCCATCGATGCACTCCTTCGTCATGGCACCCGTCATGATGACATTCACTTGATCAAAGTGCCCGGCGCTTATGAGCTCCCATTGGCTATTCAGAAGGCTGCAGCAACCGGTCGTTACCACGGGATTATCGCTCTCGGTGCGGTTATTCGCGGCTCAACACCGCATTTTGACTACGTCGCCGGGGAATGTGTCAAAGGCATCAGCACACTGTCCTTGAAGCATGAAGTCCCTATTGGGTTTGGCGTCTTGACCGTCGATACCATCGAGCAGGCCATCGAACGCGCTGGAACCAAGGCCGGCAACAAGGGCGCCGAAGCCGCCATTTCAGTTATTGAAATGGTCAACCTGTTGCGGGAACTCGACGCAGGATGATCACCCCGAAAAGCCAGGCGCGCCGAAGCGCCGTTCAAGCCATCTATCAATGGCAGCTCACCGGCTATGAGCTCAAAGAAATCGAGAGGCAGTTTGTTGAAGAGCATGGCATCAGTAAAGGAGAGCTATCCTACTTTCAGGATCTTCTCCATAACGTCCCAACGAGACTCGAGGGGATTGATGCAGCCCTTCAGGAATACACCAATCGCCCGATCGAGCAAATTGATCCAGTTGAGCGGGCCATTTTAAGAATCAGCACCTATGAGTTGATGGAACATCCCGAAATTCCTTACCGGGTGGTCGTCAATGAGGGCATCAATCTTGCGAAAGAGTTCGGGGCTACACAGAGCCATAAATTCGTGAATGGGGTTCTCGATCGAATGGCCCGAAAATTCCGCGCCGTCGAATCGCAGGCGCACCGTGAGGCTAAGTCCTGAAGCATCATGGGGCAAGGCGAATTTGATCTAATTCGCCGAATTGCGGCAAAGGTAAGCCCCCGTCAGGAAACCCGTCTCGGAATCGGTGATGATTGCGCTCTTGTTCAAATACCTCAAGGTCATGAACTCGCGATTACGGTCGATACCATGGTGGAAGGCACCCACTTCCTCAAGGGGACAGACCCCCGCAACTTAGGGCATAAGCTTCTCGCAGTAAATCTCAGTGATCTTGCCGCGATGGGAGCGGAGCCTCTTTGGTGCACACTGGCGCTGACCCTCCCAGATCTTGATCCGATATGGTTAGAGGACTTCCTTGAGGGGTTTTTCAACCTCGCCAACAGGCACCATATCGAGGTAATCGGTGGAGATACGACACAGGGCCCCCGCGCTATGACGGTTCAAGCCCTAGGTAAAATCCCAACAGGAGAGGCCCTTCGAAGATCCCACGCGAAGGTTGGGGACCTTATTTATGTGAGCGGCCCTATCGGCGGTGCAGGGCTTGGACTCAGGATGCGTCAAAATCTCACTACTCTCAAGGATAAAGCCGCCCTGGATGCTCTCGAATGCCCCACTCCGCGGACGGCCCTAGGCCGAGACCTTCGAGGGATCGCCCATGCTTGCATTGATATTTCAGATGGCCTGCTGGCAGATTTGGGCCATATTCTTAATTCGAGCGAGGTAGGAGCCACCATCGACATCGAAGCGATACCGCTATTAGCCTCAGTCAGAAGCTATTGCTCTGTGACTGGCGATATTGGGTTCCCCTTAACGTCCGGCGATGATTACGAACTCTGCTTCACAGTCCCTAGGGCCCAGCGAAGCCGGGTAGACAGCCTCCTCGAGCAACACCAACTCCAGGGAGGGGTCATAGGAGAAATCATCAAAAATAAAGGACTTCATGTCCAGCAGGGAGGGCACACTCTCCTGCTCAAAGGAAAAGGCTATGAGCACTTCAAAAACAGCATCACATAATCAAAAGACAAAGCGCCCACCCCCCTCACTGAAACTTGTCTATGGGGATCCCTGGTGTTTTTTTGGGTTTGGATTGGGTGCCGGTTTATCGCCTTGGGCTCCTGGAACCCTTGGGACATTGGTCGCGATCCCTCTCTACTATCTCCTCCGGGATCTCCCGATCGAATGGTATCTTGGAGCGGTTATTCTCTTCTTTCTAGCGGGCATCAGAATCTGTGAGCGATCAGAGCAAAGGGTCGGCGGCAGCGATCATTCTGGCATTGTCTGGGACGAGATCGTCGGTTATCTCATCACCATGACCGCCGCGCCACTCAATTGGACATCCATCGTTCTGGGATTTGTCTTATTCAGGGTGTTCGACATTCTAAAGCCTTGGCCCATTAGGCGACTAGATCAAACCATCCATGGTGGATTAGGCATTATGCTCGATGACGTTCTCGCTGGCATCTTCGCGGCGCTTGCCATGATGCTCGTAAATCGCGTCATATAAAGACCACCACCCCAAATCAGGGCCACACTATAACACTGACAGAAGTAGCTCCTTGGTTGCATAAGAAAGGTGGGGCTGCTACAATGCTAGGATAATCGCGGGGTGGAGCAGTCTGGTAGCTCGTCGGGC
>JBEIRQ010000117.1:0-5391 GCA_040375885.1 Methylococcus sp. | reverse complement strand
GCGATATGCCGGCCCTTTTGGCCACACCAAAGGAGGATCACGCCGAGTCCGCACGCCTGAGGGCTTTTGGCCGTGATGCTTACCGGATCCTTTCAGAACTGAAGGCCCAAAGGGTCGATTCTGATTGGCATTTGGAGGGTGAGACCGGTAGGCTCCACATCAACACGGCTCATCAGATCAAGCGGGATCTCACCTGCCGCGAATGGGTAGGCCGTCGTCCTGAAGACCCCGCGTCTAATGGATCGAATCGATGATTCACGCGACACCTTCTTAGCCAATTTCTTTGCCATCTTTCCTCTATGAATCAACAAGCCCGTATCTTTCAACAATTTTCAGCCCACCAGGAAACGGTTCAGGAAACGCTGCTGCGGCTGAGTGACCGGATTGAAGCCGCGGCGATTCGCCTTTCCAACTGCCTTCTCGACGATGGAAAGATCCTCACCTGCGGCAATGGGGGATCGGCGTGTGAAGCGCTGCACCTTTCTTCAGAGCTCCTCAATCGCTATGACAGGGACCGACCCGGCCTTCCCGCCATCGCCCTCACCTCCGATATCGCGGCCATCACCTCGATTGCCAATGATTATGTCTTTGACGCGGTGTTTTCAAAGCCTATTCTCGCCCTCGGTCAGGCCCTCGATATTCTGGTCATTTATACGACCAGCGGCCAATCGGCGAACCTCCTTCGAGCCGTTACTGCCGCCCATGATCGGGGGATGACCATCATTGCGATGACGGGGCGCGATGGCGGAGCCTTGGCGCCTCTTCTGAACGACAATGACCTTGAGCTTCGGGTGCCCTCCGAGGTGACGGCTCGCATTCAAGAGGCCCACCTGCTGATCACCCACTGTCTGTGTGATCTCATTGATCTTCAACTGTTTGGAGACTAAGGCTATGGCATTACCCCCGGGTTTCATCACCCAGCTGGAAGGGATTTTTGGGCCCGATCGGCTCTTGATCGAGCCCTCGGATTGCTGGGTCTATGGCTATGACAATAGCAAGCGCCAAATGCTGCCTGAGGCGGTGGTATTCCCTCTGACCCATGAGGAAACGCAAGCGTTGGTGGTGTTATGCCACACCCATGGGGTTCCTCTGACCGCAAGGGGCCGAGGCACTGGAACCACGGGCGCGACGGTCCCCCTTCAGCACGGCGTTGTGGCCTCCTTTGAGCGGATGGACCGTATCGTTGAGTTTTCAAAGGACAACCGCTATCTGGTGGTCGAGCCTGGGATCACCAATCAAGCCATACAGGACTTTCTAAAACCCCACGGTTTTTTCTGGCCCCCCGATCCCACCAGCGCCGCCTTTTGCAGCGTCGGCGGTAATCTTGCCTACAATTCGGCAGGACCTCGCGCCGTGAAATATGGGACTCCCAGAGAAAATACACTGGGTCTTCGGGTCGTCACCGGAGCGGGTGAAGCGTTTCGGGTTGGTGTCTACACCACCAAAGGGGTTGTCGGCTATGACCTGACTCGTCTGATCATAGGATCAGAAGGCACCCTCGCCTTGATCACCGAGGCGACCTTGAAGCTAACCCCTCTCCCAGAAACGAAGGCCACCCTCCGCGCGGTCTACCAGGACGTTCAGGCCGCCGCCACGGCTATCGCCAAAATCATGGCGCAGCCCGCGGTTCCCTGTGCGCTCGAATTTATTGATGGGAATGCCATCAACATGGTTCGGCGCTATTCGACCGCGAACCTCCCAGAGGGTGCTGGTGCCCTCCTGATGATCGAGGTCGATGGGTTCAAAGAGGCCATGGCGGTGCAAATCGAGAGCATCCATCAGGCGGCCATGAATGAAGGCCTTCTGGAATTTAGAAAGGCAGAAAGCCAGCAAGAGGTCGATGCGCTCTGGCAAACCCGCAAAGCCCTTTCGCCGACCTTAAGGAAGATCGCACCAAAAAAAATCAACGAAGACGTGGTGGTCCCTATTACCGAACTCCCCGCTTTAATTCAGGGGCTTGATGAACTCTCAAGGCGTCATGGCCTGACCATCGTTAACTTTGGCCATGCCGGCAATGGCAACATTCATGTCAATCTGCTTTACGATCCCGAGGCGATCGGTGAATCAGAAAGGGCTCACCGTTGCCTTGATGAGATGTTCAAACTCGTACTTTTCCTAAGGGGTACTCTCTCAGGCGAGCATGGCGTCGGCATTGAAAAGAGGGACTATGTTGCCCGAGAAATTGAGCCGGCGGCCCTCAAATTGATGCATGGCATCAAGGCCACTTTTGACCCCAAGGGGATCCTCAATTGGGGTAAAGCCTTTCCGCTTGAAAAAGACCTCTAGGGGGTCAGAGGACGCGCGATCACCCGAAGCGGCGCACCACTTCCCCCCTCAATCTTCATCGGGAGCGCGATCACCTCAAACGCTTTAGCGGGCAATTGATCGAGTTGCATCAAATTTTCAAAAATAGGCACCCCTGCCGCCGCGAAGATTCGATGACTTTCAAAGAGTCGCGAGAGTCCGCGATCAATGCTCGCGGTATCAAGACCGACGGCTCGAACGCGTCGCTCTTTGACTAACCAAGCCGCTGCGGCAGGGGATAGGCCTGGGAAATGAAGTTTAGCGATGGCCGCTTGACCGCGCTCTTTGGTCCCTAAATAGCGTGCCCTCGAAGGCCAAAAGCGATCATAACCGGTTCTTAAGAGGACGATGCTCTGGGGTTCGATGGGGCCATGAAGGGTTTCAAAGGCAATTAAATCCTCGATGGATACCAGATAGTCCTTGTCCTTAAGCGCTTTTGCGCTGACATCCACAACGATCCCAGGGCCTATGGTTTTCTCCAGCGGGATTTTTTCGACCGTTTCACCGCCTTCAAAAAAATGGATCGGGGCATCCATATGGGTGCCTCCATGTTCGGCTGCCTGATAACGATTTGCAGAATAGTGATAGCCGTTATCCGTGGTGCCATCAAACACCTTTTCGAGACGGAACCCATCCGCATTGGGCCAATAAAGCGTTTGTTCAGAAAAAGGATGGGTCAGATCGACTATCGCCTTTGGATCAGGCTGTTTCGTGGGATGGGTGCAGCCTGTCATAAAAAGCATCCCAAGTAGCAAGGCAGAGCGAACGGTTGAATTCATAGGATGTATTGAGGAAAAGGTGCGTCATCAAAAAGGTCAAACCACCCGCCGACAATGTGATGCCTCGGGCCTTGATAGGCCAACGCCCAACGGGAGTCGTTTAAGACCTCAAGATGAAGCTGCCAAAGGTCCGGGGATCCTTCTGAGGGAGGAACACGCTCAAATCCATCAAACCCCGGCCGGATCGCCACCGATTTGAGGCCCCCAGCAATCCCCTGCCCCGTTGCCTTAAAAAAGGCTTCCTTAGACGCCCAGGTGGCGACCAGGGATGCGGTCCTTAATTCTTTGCCTTCCATCTGCCAGCGTGACTCCTCTTGGGGCGTCATGATAGCCTTGGAAAGAGGCTCCAAGGCCTTACGTGGCCGGACTTTTTCAATGTCGACCCCGATCTTAAGGTCCCATCCGATGGCAATCAAGGCATGCTCACCGCTATGGGAAACATTAAAGACCAGTCCTTTATTTTCGGCGGATCCCCAAAGCCTCGGCTTCCCCTTGTGATTATAAGACCACGCGAGGGATTTAGGATCGACACCGAGACAGCCTCCAAGGAGGTGCCGAAGCGCTGATCGTGTCGCCATAAAGTGACTCTTCGTCGCTGGATGATGGATGGCTTTGGCTCTAACCCTTTCCTCCTCTGACAAAACCCCTTGAGGTCCTTCTAAGAGGTCCCCTCGAACCCCCTGAAGCGGCACCAAAACCAGAAGGATTTCTCCTTCGAGGGGGGAACGGCCCGGTTTGATCTTTGATGCAAACATCGTTTGATGCTACCACGGGAGGACAAGGCCAGGACGTTCTTGGCAAAAGGCATTAAGATGTCGATCAGTCCAATAGATCTGGGGCCCCCCCCCACCAAGTCACGACACACATGACCACTATCACGCAAGTCAGGGCCCGTTGGGCCGCCGCTTTCGGGCTCTTTCTCACAGGTCTTTGGATTCTTCATGGGTTTTTGGTACCCATTGCCTGGGCCGTGGTGTTGGGCATCACTCTCTGGCCCCTTTACGCGGGCCTTAAGAGGCATTGGACCAAAAAGGATTCAGACTCTTTTTTACCGGCCCTGATCGTCACCCTGGTGATGGCCGGTATCGTTTATGGCCCTCTGACCTATGGCCTCCTGCAGGTCGGTCAAGAGGCTCAATCCGTTCTCCATCTCCTGCAGCATGCCCATCAGGGCGGTTTGCCGACGCCGGATTGGATTCTTGGGTTACCCAAAGTCGGCCCGCAAGCGGCGGAACTCTGGCAACACTGGCTCGGTTCCTCCGCCGCCGTCAAGGATCTTTTGAAACAAATCGTCTCCAGTGAGCTTCCGCACTATACCCGTCAGTTTGCTTCCTTGATTTTTCACCGTTACGCGAGCGCCTTCTTCACCTTTGTCGTTCTTTTCTTCCTCTTACTGAATGGCGAACTCTTGGGCCGGCGTGTGCTTTTTCTTTGCGATCGGGCTTTTGGCGATAATGGAAGCCGCTATGCGCTCCATGCCATGACTGCGGTCAGAGCCACGGTCAACGGCATTGTTCTGGTGGCCTTAGGCCAGGGTGTCGCGCTCGGTTTTGGATACGCCGCGGCAGGATTTGCTCATGCGGCCCTGATGGGCGTCATCACCGGGTTGATTGCCTTGGTGCCCTTTGCCGCCAAGATTATGTCGGTCGGTGCCGCCTTGGTCCTTTTTGGCGAAGGGAAAATTGGTCCGGGTTTGGGGCTTTTTGTTTTTGGGCTCCTCATCATTATTCTCTCTGACAACTACCTGAAGCCTAAACTCATCGGTAATGCCGTTAAATTACCCTTCATCTGGACTCTTCTTGGGATTTTGGGGGGAATTGAGACCTTTGGGTTTTTAGGGCTTTTTTTGGGCCCCACCATTATGGCCATCCTGATATCGGTCTGGCGGGACAGTCTTTCTGATAGCCAAGATGGCTCGGTTCCTCGTGACTGACACGAGATCTCCTCATGGGGTCCGTCTCCTTATCGCGCTGACGGGGCCCCTCTTTTTCTTAATCATCACGGCCTGCCTTTCAGCGCTGGTTTCTTACCCTATTTTTCTCTTGAGCGGCGCTGATGACATCAGCTTCCTAAGGTCCTTGATCAGCCGAATGGGCCAAGGTTTTCTTCTTTTGGGTCTGTTTCCGGTGTTCAGAGCCCTTGGCCTTCAATTCAAGGATCTCGGCTATCATCGCCATGCTGTGCGCGCTATTCCTTTCGGGATAGGGCTTGGGGTCCTGATGCTGGGGCTTCACGTCCTCCTCCTCCTGAAGCTTGGGATACGCCTTCCAGGCGGTAATCCCTGGTCCATGGGTGGTCTTACCGTGCT
>JBEIRQ010000200.1:0-3552 GCA_040375885.1 Methylococcus sp. | reverse complement strand
TTCTTTCAGCCCTGCTTGGCGAAGCGCTTAGGATGATCTCAAGGACATCCGCATCCGCCGCTTCAAACCGACCTGAGGCTAGATTGAGGAGGGCCTGAGTGCCTTGATCATCAAATCCCCAAAGTGAAGCGATCTTGACCATCAGCGTTGAGAGCATAGATCGGCCGACCTCTGAAAGCCTCTCTTGGGTGGTTTTGCCTTCTTCACGGAGGACGCGTTCGATCAAAATTGCGTGGAGATAGCTGAGGCCATGAATGGGGTGCGTATTCATGTCACTGATGAGGTAATCCATCTTTTCATGGAAGACCGGATCATCGAGGAGTCGCTGAAAGAAAGGGGCATCCATCAGCACCTCAAGACGCTGAAAGAAGGCGATTTGAGTTTGAAGTTGGGTGGGGTCAGAACAAAACTTGGCCGCATGCTCTAGATCGTGGCAAAGGAAATCAAAGGCATTACGCTTGGAGAGGATAGGGCGAACTGCCCTTGGGAAGTCATGGATGAGGGTGACAGGGCGAAGCCCCTGGGTCTGCATGGAGAGGACCTCTTTGGGCGATGGGATCCGCGTCAAAAGATGAAGAGGCCACCTTCCCACTAGCCAACCTTGAAGAGCCTTTGGGATGCTGGGGGGTATTTTGAAGAAACGGACTTGGTTCAGATACCCGGCCAAGGCCTCATCAGAACGGGGTGCGCCTGATTGAAGCAGGGTATCTCGTACCGTCTTGGGTTCTGGTTTCGATTGGTGTCGATGCATTCTGGAGGCAAAACGTGCACCATGCTGGTCTATCTGCCATAAGAGAAAGAAAACGGTGGCGTAGGCGGCATCAGTCAATTGTTGAGCCTCCCAGTGATGTCGCACCAGAGAAAGATCCTCAAAGAGGCGACCTTTTTCGACCCCTTGATCCAGGCGAACTCCATGGGCCATCGGTGGCTCACTGAGAAGGGCAGGTGTCATGGTTTTGAGAGGCGCTCTTCAGGAGCTGCAAGACAACATAGAACAGCCGGCTCGGTGTCTGGCCCAATCGGGGCGTCTTTGAGCAAAACGCTGAAATTCTTCTTGATCATCATAGGGGTGACGAAACACCGCCAATAATTCATGGATGAGGGCAGGGTCCCCTTGTTCAGCGGCATCAATGGCCATCTGGGTGAGGTAGTTTCGGGGAACGTAGCGGGGGTTCACGGCCTTCATCATGGCGCTTTTTTGATCGGGGGGCAGTGTGTCTTCCCTCGTTCGCTTTAGATAGTCCTTCATCCAATCCGTCAGCCGTTGGATGTCACCACTGGTGATAAGGTCTTGCCGGTAAAAGCTAGGTTCAAACCGCTCTGCTATCTCAGAGGATTCTATTTCATGAGGCACAGGGGCGATTTGGCTGAGGATTCTGAAGAACAAGGTCATGTCGATTTCGAGATGCTCAAGGATGCTCCATAGACGTTCAACGAGCGCTTCATCTCGGTCTGGCTTAAATGTCATCAACCCGAGTTTTTGAGTCATCATTTCTCGCCAGGATGCTTCAAAGGTCTGACTAAAGAGGTCGAGGCCTCTTTCAAGTGGGGCTGTGGAACCGATCAGGGGATAGAGAGCGTTCGCCAGCTGGGTCAGGTTCCAGCCCGCAATGCCAGGCTGATTTCCGAAGCAATAGCGGCGCCCCGCGGCATCCGTGGTATTGGGTGTCCACTTAGGATCGTAATTCTCAAGCCAACCATAAGGTCCATAGTCGATGGTGAGCCCCAGAATGGACATGTTGTCGGTATTCATCACCCCATGAACAAAGCCGACTCGCTGCCATTGAACGATCAGTTCGGCGGTTCTTTGACAGACGACTTCAAACCAGCGGCCGGTGTTTTCCTTCGGCTCGTCTCCGACGATCTCAGGAAAATCTGAGCGGATCGTGAAATCGACCAATTGTTTTAAGAGGGCATGCTGCTGTCGATGCGCCAGGAGCTCAAAGTGGCCAAAGCGGGTAAAGCTCTCAGCAACCCTTAGGACGATGGCCCCGGGTTCGCTTTTGGGGTTTCCATCATAAAACATGTCTCTCACAACGCTGCGCCCGGTGGTGACGAGACTGAGGGCTCTTGTGGTCGGAATGCCGAGATGATGCATGGCCTCAGAACAGAGGAATTCACGAACTGAAGATCTCAGGACCGCGCGCCCATCGGCGGTTCGTGAGTAGGGCGTTCGGCCTGCGCCTTTGAGTTGAAGCGTATAGTGTCGGCCTCGATCGGTCTTGATTTCGCCAAGGTTGATGGCTCTGCCATCACCCAACTGATTGGCCCAATGGCCGAACTGATGACCCCCATAGCAGCTGGCGTGGGGACGCATCCCCTTAAAGCAAAGATTACCTGACACCCAGTGGGTGAACTCGGGTGTTTTGACTACTTCAGGGTTCATTCCGATGAGTTCGAGGACCTCAGGCGAATAAGCCAAAAGTGAAGGCGCGGGCGACGGTTCTGGATTAACGTCTGAGAAAAGGGCGCCGATGACAGGCCTTGACTCCAGAGTCTTCAGTGGGTCACCAGGGAGCTCTTCAGTAAAGCGGTTACTAAAGGTGAGTTCTGCCTCGAGATGAAGTGGATCGCTCATATCAACGTGGACTTTCCATTGTGGCGGTGTCTAGGACTCACAAAGCGCCTTCACTACCCGCTCCATTCGCATGAACCGTGATCCCTTCACTAGGAGCGTAGCGCCCGGTGATGCAAGATCCTGAGCGCACTCAATGAGTGCATCTATGGCTTCAAAGTGTCGACCATGAGGCCCCTCGAAGGCCTCGATGGCGTGTCGGCAAAGATCGCCATGCCCAAGCAATGCGCTCAGCCCCCGCTCAAAGGCATAGGCGCCAATTTCACGATGGAATTCAGCGCCCATCGACCCCACTTCACCCATGTCCCCCAAAACCAGAATGGCAGGGCCATTCTGGTTGGCCAACAGATCGATCGCTGCTCGAACCGAGTCGGGGTTGGCGTTATAGCTATCATCGATGACGGTCGCTCCTTGGATCGATCTTCTCATCACGCCACGACCGGATACGGGCTTGAAGCCTTCAAGGCCCTTTTGGATGGATTCCAAAGGAATCCCCGCAGCGATAGCCGCCGTTGCAGCAGCAGCTGCATTATGGGCGTTGTGTTCGCCGGCCAGATGGACCTCGCATTTTAGGCGTCCCTTTGGCGTCTCAAGGTGTAGTTCTAGTCCTTCTGGAATCTGCTTGAACTGGGCCTTCACGGCTGCCGGGTGATGAAATCCAAAGTCCATGACGGGCCGCTCACCCGCCAGTTCTCGCCAGATCGGGGCACAGGGATCATCTGCTGGGAATACCGCCACGCCGGTCTTGGGTAGGGCGCTGATGGAGGCACCATTCTCATGGGCGGTGGCCTCGACGCTGCCCATAAATTCTTGATGTTCGCGCTGGGCGTTATTCACTAGGGCGACATCCGCTTTTGCAAGTGTTGCAAGCGCCGCAATTTCTCCGGGGTGGTTCATACCCAGTTCAACGACCGCAAAACGGTGGCTCTCCCTGAGGCGAAACAGCGTGAGAGGGAGTCCAATGTCGTTATTGAGGT
>JBEIRQ010000138.1:0-4963 GCA_040375885.1 Methylococcus sp. | reverse complement strand
GCAGCAGGAAAAACACTGAGTGCCCCATTCCCTTCGCATCACGGAAATCTTTCATTCTCTTCAAGGAGAGTCCCGAACCGTTGGTTTGCCAACGGTGTTTGTTCGGCTGACGGGTTGCCCACTTCGTTGTCGTTGGTGCGATACCGCCTATGCCTTCAAAGGGGGAGAGCGGATGACCTTAGAGGAGGTTCTGGATAAGGTCGCGAGCTACAACACGCCGAGGGTTTGTGTCACCGGGGGCGAACCTTTGGCGCAGTCTGATTGTTTGACTTTACTGAAACGGTTGATTGAAAGAGGCTATGAGGTCTCCCTTGAAACCTCGGGTGCGATGGATGTCTCCGAGGTCGATGCCGCTGTCATTAAAGTGATCGATCTGAAGCCTCCAGGCTCTTTGGAGGCAGAGGCCAACCGCTATGAGAACCTTCTGTCTCTGACGCCGGCCGATCAGGTGAAATTCGTTATTGCTGATGAAACTGACTACGAATGGGCGAAGAGGAAGCTTCTGGAGTACGCACTTCAAGAGCGCTGCGAAGTCCTCTTTTCCCCTGTCGCTGGGGAAATGAATCCCCAGTGGTTAGCCGAAGCGATCTTAAGGGATGGCCTTGATGTCAGGTTCCAGATCCAGTTGCACAAACTTCTTTGGGGAGATCAGAAAGGCGTATGACGAAACGGGCGGTCGTTTTATTATCAGGTGGACTTGATTCGGCGACGGTGTTGGCCATCGCTAAGGGGATGGGTTTTGACTGCTATGCCTTGAGTTTTGATTACGGTCAGCGTCATGATGCGGAGCTTCGGGCTGCAGAAAAGATTGCCGACACCTTAGGCGTCGTGGATCACAAACGAGTTCATTTGGGGCTTGATGCCATTGGTGGTTCCGCACTAACCGATAAGCGCATCGCGGTTCCCGATCAGCTGCAGCAGGGAGTGATTCCTGTGACCTATGTTCCGGCCCGTAACACCGTCTTTCTGGCTTTGGCGCTGGGTTGGGCGGAGGTTCTTAACGCGACCGATATTTTTATCGGGGTCAACGCGGTGGATTACTCGGGGTACCCTGATTGCCGGCCTGCCTTTATCGAGGCCTTTGAAAATCTCGCCAATCTGGCGACAAAGGCGGGTGTCGAGGGCGCGCGGTTCAAGATCCACGGGCCCCTAATGGATTGTTCCAAGAGGGACATCATCCGTTTGGGTCTTGAACTGGGCGTCGATTATGGCTTGACGGTTTCGTGTTATGCCGCCGATAGTGAAGGTCTTGCCTGCAGGGTTTGTGATGCCTGCAGGCTCAGGCGTCAGGGCTTCGAGGAGGCCGGCGTTGTGGATCCTACCCGTTACCAAGCCTAAGGCGCTTCTTCTACCGGTGAGGATCGGCTGGACGTTGGAGGTGAACCAGTGTCCATACCAAGAGGGGGGCTAGGAGGTAACTGCCAGTAACGGCTTGCAAGAGCGTTTTATCGATATCGAGACCTTGAGGAGGGTTCAGGGCGATCCAGTAGGTGATCCCCAGCTGGAATCCCACGATCCCGAACCAGAAGAGGGGTGCAAACAACCCGCTGCCTTTAAGGGGGGGCGCTTTGAAGGGTGTTGATTCCTGTCGTGCCCACCATCGATCAAGCCATCCGTTGGCGGCCAGGGTCGCTAAAGCGACGATGAACCACCCGCAATAATTAGCGAAGGTCACCCCAAAATGAATGCCGGGTTCGGGATAGTGATAGATCTTTCCTAGAAACCAGAAATCCCCAAGATTGGCGATAGGGTCAACAATCCAGTCGACCACCATCATTAAAAAAGCGCCAAGAAGGAGCGAGGCTAAGGTATAGCGCTGTTTAAAGTTGGAGGCTCTTTGAATGTCGAGTCCGTGGCGCTTTAAAGGTGCCAAGAGAAATTGGCCAAATGAGAAACTCACGTAACTCAAGAAGGAGAATGAAATGGTGTCGAAAAAAGGGACTCCCGCAATGACGAGATCGTTTTGAAGCGCCTCATAGTGATAGGCATAGTCCCCGAATGGGATGCCGTGATGAATGCTGCCCCATTCCGCCAAAAGGGCGATCAAATAACTGCTGATCACCCACAGTAAGGTCCGAGCCCTTCCTTGCTCGATGATCGAGAGCGCAAGAAAGAAGATCATAAAAAGCGTCACGTAGGGGCGGTGGACCAGGGACCAGAAGAGGGCTTCCATGAGTGGCTTCAGTCAAGGATTTTGAAGTTAAAACGCGGTCTATCATTTTGGCGGTCAACCCTCGTGGCGTAAAGCACCGTTTTACCGCCTGGGTGTACAGAAATGAATGAGGGGAGTATCTTTCAGGTGTTTTCTCACCCTTCCAGTGCGTTCCCTCAGGGGGGTTCCGGAGGGATTTCATTTCCGTTTCACCAGGAGATCCTCATGTCTAGTGACCCACAAGAAGGTTTGGTGGCGTCAGTCACCCGTTTTTTCAAGCAGGCAGTGTCGACGATTAGTGGCAAGGCTTAGCCTGTGATAGAATAGGTTCGGGAGGCGGCTCATACCGCACAAGCCTCTGCAGGGGCGACTGTCGATGAGATCAAGGCCAACATGAGTGAAGTCACCGAAAAAGTCGCCGAGTCTTATGAGCAAGTCGTTAAGAACATAGAGGAGGCGGTTCCTGAGGTCCTTGAAAAAGCCCAGGAAACCATAAGTGAGGCGCTCGAACACGTTGATGCGACCTTTGATGAGGCCCGTTCAGCGGTGGGTGAGGCGGTTGATCAGGCCATCTCACACGCTGAATTAAAGGTAGAGAGCGCCAAAGAAGAGCTCCATCATTTGGAATCTAAAGCGGCTGAACACCTTGAGACGCTCAAGGAGAAAGCGGGTGAAGCGGTTGAGACCGTTGAGGCCGCCCTCAAGGAAACACTTTCAGGCAGCGACGATCACAAAACCTCCTAAAGGCTCTCCTCTAAAGCGGCGGTCTAGCGACCGCCGTTGCCCCAGACCCGATAAAACCCATCCCGATTAGGCATCTGAATGGCCTTCAATGTCGTGGCGTTCATTTCGCTGGTTTCGGTCACGATACCGTTGAGATAGAGAAGATAGGCAGTCAAGGCATAGACTTGATCGTTCGAGAGGCTCAAAGGAGCGTTCAGTGGCATCGCCCTTCGAATATAGTCATAAATCGTTGTGGCATAGGGCCAATAATTTCCAACGGTTTGATCCGGCCTTGCTCCATTGAGAGGTGAGCGGCCCACCAGTTCTTCTGCATCCCCCCCTGACCCTTTGACGCCATGACACCCTTGGCAAAGGGCTTCAAACTGCATTTTCCCCTCAACGGCGGTGCCCTTTCCAGGTGGAAGCCCCGTGCCATCTGGAAACACGCTGATATCAAGAGGAAGAATGCTTTCTTGGGTCATGCTAACACCCAATTTGGGGCCTTCAGTGGCCGCCTTAAGAGGCGTCCAAAGGGGCAACAACAAGCCGATGAAAAGGTGGGCTCTCCCTACCAGTCGAAGACCTGATCGAAAAGGGCTCGAAAGGCTAGGCATAGACATGACGGAGGCTCCCATCAGAGTCCACGGCAAAGGCCACAATGGCGTTGTAGTGAAAATACCCGCGTTGTCCTCGCTCAGCGATCAGAGAGCTTCGCTCCGGTTGCTGGTAGCCGGTGTCGTCAATGGCCCGACTTTTCAGAATCAGTGGGGATCCATCCCAGCGCCAGGGTAGCCGAAAGCGGGTGAAGCATTTTGATAATAGAGGCTCTTGAAGCGCTGCAGGCGCCCAGCTTCGCCCGCCATCGGCTGAAATATCGACCCTTCTGATGGTTCCCCTACCGCTCCAGGCAAGGCCGCTGATTTGGTAAAGCCCTGGACCTTTGAGGCGAAACCCTGGGGAGGGCTGGGTAATGACCGACTTGGCCTCCATGATAAAGGTGAACTGGCGGGCCTTTCCGGAAGGTTCAAGCTCGGTGTACTTGGCCGTTTCATTGCGCGACATTAAGGGTTCCTTGACCGCTTGGAGGCGTTGTAGCCATTTGACATTCAAGACCGCTTCAAACCCTGGCAGGATCAGACGCATGGGATAGCCCTGCTCGGGGCGAATGCGTTCGCCATTCTGATAAAGCGCCAAGAGCGTGTCATCGAGCGCCTTTTCACTGGGGATGCTGACATTCATTGCGCCCGCATCAGCACCTTCGGCCACCAGCCAGCGAGCCTCAGGCTGAAGCCCAGCTTCATCTAGAAGGATGGAAAGCGGAATGCCGGTCCATTCGCTTGAGGAGGCGAGACCATGAAAATAGCCGACAGGGGTCTGGATGGGTTCTTCATGCCAACCGGCATTACTGTTGCCGCCACACTCGACGAAGCATTGCCTCGACACCATAGGGTATCGAAAGAGCTGCTCCAGTGAAAATTGTATGGGTTTTGAGAAGAGCCCATGAAGTGTGAGTCGATGTTGTTCTGGATCGATGGCGGGTACGCCATTGTGATGGCGCTCAAAATGAAGGCCATTGGGCGTGATGGTGCCCTCGAGCCGATGCAGGGGGGTCCAGGAGATGCCATGTCCAGGGGCTTTAGCGTTGGCTGAAATCCAGCGAATCGCTTCTTTTTCGTAAGGGGAAGGTTCCCCATAATTGGTGAAGGGGCTCCCAGGAGTCTTCATCCAGCGGGGGACATCGGTTGCATCGGCATCAAAGGCTAAAAGGCCAAGCCCAGCGCCACCGAGCGCCATGCCTTGTCGAAGAAACATTCGGCGATCAAGAAGACCGCCGCCCGCGACAGGCTCAAGATCATCGGATGGAGGTGTCGGAATTAGGCTCATAGTGGCATCCTTTTTCCCAAATGATATCTCAGACGCTTCCAGAGGTTCTAGGGCCGATCGCGCCTTTCATCTCTCTTATTGCCGGGCTCTAAAAAAGGCCGCAGAATGAAGTCATGGTCAATAGATCGCTTGGGTGCGGGCCCTTGTTGAAGCTCCCTTCTGGGTGGTGGGATATTTTCCTTTTTCTTGGGGTCTTAAAAAGTG
>JBEIRQ010000251.1:0-3095 GCA_040375885.1 Methylococcus sp. | reverse complement strand
GCCTTGACCGGCGAATCGACGCCGGCTGAAAAAGGCATCGGTGACCGCGTCTATGCCTCAACCATCTTGGTCGCCGGCAAAATTTACGTGTCGGTCGAACAAGCCGGCAGCGAAACCGCGTCGGCCAAAATCAGTCAGATTCTGAACGACACGGCAGGTTACAAACTAACCTCGCAAAATAAAGGTGAAAAGCTCGCTGATCGTGCCGTTATCCCGACCCTTGCGGTCAGCGGTCTCGCGTTCTCAAGCCTTGGACCCTTTGCTGGGGTTGCCGTCCTCAACAGTGATCTTGGGACAGGTATTCGGATGGCGGCTCCCCTTGCGATGCTGTCCTCACTCACGCTCTGTGCTCAAAAAGGCATCTTGGTCAAGGATGGCAGAGCCTTGGAACTGATGAACGAGATCGATACGGTCCTCTTTGATAAAACCGGCACCCTCACTCGAGAACGCCCAGAAGTGGGTGATATCGTCACCGCTAATGACTATCAGCCGGAGGATATCCTCCGTTATGCCGCCGCTGCTGAGAGAAAATTTCATCACCCGATTGCCTTAGCCATTCTTCACAAGGCTGAGGAACTGAATCTCACGCTGCCGCCGACCGATGAAACACAATATAAAGTGGGTTTCGGGATCAGCGTCGGGGTGGATGGCAAAAACATCCGAGTCGGTAGTCGTCGTTATATTGAAATGGAAGGCATCGCCATTCCCCCTGATATCGATAATAAACTGGACGCAGTCCACCAAGATGGTGACACCATGGTTATGGTCGCCATTGATGAAAAGCTTGGTGGAGCCCTTGAACTTCGTTCCGCCCTAAGGCCCGAAGTCAAGGACATCATTAAGGGACTTCGCGAACGCGGCATCAAACATCTCGCCATTATTTCAGGCGATCACGAAGCGCCAACCCGAAAACTGGCTGAAGAACTCGGCATGGATCGCTATTTTGCTCAGGTCCTTCCAGCCGACAAGGCCGCCTACGTTGAACAACTGCAGGCGGAAGGCAAGAAGGTCTGCTTTGTGGGGGATGGGATCAACGATTCGATTGCCCTTAAAAAAGCCAATGTCTCCATTTCGCTCCGAGGTGCAACCACCATTGCGACCGATACAGCCCATATCGTTTTCATGGAGCAAGGCCTTGGGAAGCTCTGCGATCTTAGGGATATCGCACGGCGCCTTGATCAAAATATCCAGCGCAGCTGGGGCATGATCCTTGTCCCTAACATCGCCTGTGTCGCCGGCGTCTTTACCTTGGGCTTTGGTGTGGGTGCTTCCGTCTTGACCAATAACGTTGCGGCCATTGGCGCCCTCGCTAATGGCGTGTGGCCGCTGCGGGAAGTGGCGAAACTTGAGGCCGAGCGCCGTCATCTCCTTGATCTCGAACTGAGCGCGCATCAGGACGATAAGCCACTGGCTGAAGAGACACCCCCCCTTAAGGAGGAGGCAGTGCCCCCCTTCGAAAAGGCCAGCACCAGCCGCCGTGAACCTCGAAAAATTGGCACTCGCCAGAAGCCACAGGCGTCTAAAAAAATGGTGGGCTAGGCTTTATCTTTGCCTTCAAAGAGATGACCGGTAGATCCTAAAAGTGATAGATCTCATATGACTCAAAAAAGCACCCCGCCGTCATCGCCAAGGAGTAAAAAGCCTTTGGCCACTGATGCGATGAAACCAAGACCAGCGACCAAGAACACGTCCGTTGCTGTCACTTCGGAGATGGAAGCACCGACCCGAAGCTATAACGTCAAAGAACTACCGCGCTTTCAGTTTTTTCTGATCGATAGTGGCTGGATTGGTCCGGTGCCTGAACTGATTCGTCAAAACCTTGGGATGATCACGCACCTCCATGATAACGATCCGTTCTATATTCTTTCATCCGAGCAATCGAACCAAATCCTTAAAAAACATCCGCATTTAATCGGTAAGGATCCTATCCTATTGGCCCGTGATCTCCACAGCAGCCGGATGACCGGTGCCACTGAATACCATGGTTTCCACCTCAACCTTGGCATCATGAAAGATCCTCAGAAAGCCTTGGATGTCTTGCAGCATTTCCTCAACTTTTTAGCGGTCCATCGAAAGAGCCAATCCATCGAGAGCAAGATACGACAGCAGCTCCATCGAGACGGTTTTGAAGGCGCCATCGAGGTCCTTCGCGGTGGCGCTGAAAGCCTCATCTGATCCAATCGGCCAGCAGGTGACCTTTAGACGGAGCGTCCAAACATGAACAGTGTGTCTGACATTATTACCTCGGCGTTTGGGATCCTTCTGCTGGCCGCGGTGGCCTATGAGTTGAAGCAACGCCGTAAACGCCTTCGGGAGCTCTATAACGTGCTCGATGCCGAAGATAAGCAGGTAGTCGCCGATCTCGATGAGATGGTGAAGCACGGTTTGATTACGCCTTATACCCCCCACTAACCGTTTTTAAAGACCTTCATGAAACCTCTCATTCATGTTCTACCTGGTGAATTAACGATCGAACACCCTGATCTATTGAAGAGCAAGGGGTCTCAGTTAGGTTATTCGATGGCTCGCCGTGCTCTAGCGGTTCCGGGCGTTGAGGCTGTCGCCATCGACACCTCAAAGGGTCATGCGCGCATCGCCCTAGGCCAGGACCAGGGGGATCAAAAGGGATTATTAGAACGGGTCATAAAAGCGATCGCTTCCGAAGCAGATGCCCTTAGCGTAGACCAAGTCCCAAACCCTGGGGCTCAAAAGACCATGCATTGGGTTCGCACCGGGGGCCATATTCAAACGCTTGCGATCAGCGTCCCGAAACAAGGCCACCTCACCCTTGATGATGTGGCGCTCAAAGGCCCGAAACCAGCTCTTCTTGGAGCCATTGAGGAAAGTGTCAAGACGCTCTCTGGGATCCAATCCGTTTTACTGGATCCCCATGGGCTCCTTCACATTCACTACAATAGCCGGCGGATCACCCCTGAAAAGCTGATTCCTCTGATTGAGCGGGCCTATACCCGTCAGTCCGCCATTGAGGGGCTCAAAGACCCAAAGGCGGTCCCCATGAAGGTCTCAGGAGCAACGGTGGGACTGGGTACGGTCGGTGAATTACTCCTTCCCGCGGGCACCCCGCGGGCCGCCGG
>JBEIRQ010000240.1:0-3191 GCA_040375885.1 Methylococcus sp. | reverse complement strand
CGACCGATTTTTTCCGTGGTCGTTTGATCGCGGCGTCTTCAGTGCTCATGGATATCGTCTTTAACGTCGATGAAGGCTATCTTGGTTCAAGAGGCTCTGCCCTTTCAATCGCATTGTGTCACACACCGACCTAAGGGTTAGTTTCTAAGGCCCCGATTTTGGATCGGGCCCTTACTCGGGCTCGCTTTCAGCTTCCGGGAAGACCTGATCCCTTTCGATGGCCAGAGCCATCAATTGTTCCTGGCTTGATAGCTGATGCGTCTCATCGAGAGGTGTTCTTTGACGATAGACCCCATCACTTTCAAGATCCCACCCCTGGCGCTGATCTTCCAGAAGGATGTTGAGGATCATCTTCAGCTCCTCCTTCAGCGAAGGGGTCTCAATGGGCGCGACGGCTTCCACCCGACGGTCCAGATTTCGGGTCATCCAATCGGCGCTGCCGATGTAAAGTTCTTCCTGGCCCCCATTTTGGAAGTAATAAATTCGCGAGTGCTCAAGATAACGACCCACAATGCTCACGACGTTAATATTTTCACTGATGCCTGGCCGCTTTGGGATGAGGCAACAGACGCCACGAATGATCAGGTCAATTTTGACCCCCGCTTGAGAAGCTTCATAAAGGAGGTTGATCATATCGATGTCGGTCAGCGAATTCATTTTGGCAATGACCCTCGCTTCACCACCGGCCCGGGCCACGTTCATTTCACGCTGAATCAAAGAGACCATCCCAGACCGGAGTGTCAGGGGGGCCACCAGCAGCTTTTCATAAGCATTCTGCCTTGAGTACCCGGTCAGATAGTTAAAAAGATGGGTGAGGTCTGAACCAAAGGTCTCGTTACAAGTAAAAAGACCGAGATCGGTATAGAGGTGTGACGTTTTGGAGTTGTAGTTGCCTGTTCCCACATGGATGTAGCGACGCAGCCCATCTCCTTCGCGGCGGACCACCAGGGTGGTCTTGGTGTGCGTTTTGAGTCCCACCACGCCATACACCACATGAACACCCGCCTGCTCAAGCTTTTTGGCCCAGACAATGTTGTTAGCCTCATCAAAGCGCGCGAGGACTTCGACCAGAACCGCGACCTGCTTCTGATTCAAGGCAGCACGTATCAAGGCCTTGATGATCGGGGAGTCGCCGGAGGTTCGGTAGAGGGTCATTTTGATGGCCACCACATCGGGATCATCGGCCGCCTCGCTGATGAACGCTTCAACAGAGCTCCCAAAGGATTCATAGGGGTGATGGACGAGGATATCGCCCTGCCTTATCTCTTCAAAGAGTCCGCGGGTATCCCTCTCCGCGAAGCCTCCGGCATGAAGGGCCAGCGCTGACTTGATTCTTGGGGGAATCAGGGGGGTCCAATCGGGATATTTCAGGTCCGGAACCGGCAGCGATGCGAAGAAAAAGAGATCCTTGAGATTCATCAGGCCTTCGATCTCAAAGACATCCTCCGGTTGAACGCCGAGGTCCTTGGCCAACTGCTCCCGAAGGACGGCCGGCATGCTGGGGTCCATCTCAACGCGGCAAACGAATCCATCGACACGTCGCTTGCTGATTTCCTGCTCGATCGCTAAGAGAAGATCATCGGCTTCAGCTTCCTTGATAGGGAAATCCCCGTCCCGGGTAATCCTAAAAAGGTAGTGGGCCACCAGGTTCATCCCCGGAAACAGCGTTTTAAGGTTCCGTGCGATCACCTGTTCAAGGGGCATGCCGCGCCAGATGAGGTTGGCGACTTCGCCGTCTTCCCAGTCCGTCATCGTGACAAAACGGGGCAGGCTGTCTGGGATCTTAACTCGTGCAAAGCGCTGGATCTTGGTCTCGGGATCTTCAACGATCACGGCAAGATTGAGGCTGAGGTTCGCCATTTTGGGAAAAGGATGGCTGGCATCCACCGTCAGCGGGGTCAGGATGGGAAAAACTTCCCGATCAAAGTAGGCGGTCACTTTCGCGGCTAGAGCCTCTGAAAGATTTTCTTGGTCCAGGAGTTCAATCTGATGCTGGCGCAGTCCCTGGCGTAATCGGTGATGGAAGAGCCCGTGTTGTTCAGCCACCCGAAGGGCAAGCCGTTCACGGATCTTTTGAAGGAGCTCTTTAGGGTGGTGTCCATCGGGGTAACCGGGATCGACGCCCAATTCGACAAATTCCTCGATCCCTGACACCCGGACCATGAAAAATTCATCGAGATTGGAACTGAAGATGGCCAGGAACTTGAGGCGTTCGATCAAGGGGTTTCTAGGATCAAAGGCCTCATGAAGGACTCGGTCATTGAAGTCCAGCCAGCTCAGTTCGCGACTGATGTAAGGTGGCTGGGTCGGGCGGCTGATAGGGGTCGGTGTTAGTTCGTCCACGAGGTCTTCCAAGAAGATTTGAGAATCAAAGACCGGACGCTACCAAGTCACTGTTACAGAGGGATGAATAGCCTCATGCCCAAAGGGCGACATGATCAGGATCAGGGGCGGTTTCCTATTTGGAATTCACCGAAGTTGATGGCGATAAATCGACAGGATCCTCGCTGAGAGCTTATGGACCGTCATATCGATGAGGTAAACTCAAAGCTTATGCCTTTCGATAGGGATTCAACAAAGGGTTTCGAGCGTCCTTAGGGAGGCCGTCCCGATGGGGGTGCCTAAAGGCGCCGCCAAACTATTCCATCACTGTCTCTTGGAGCAATTTCTGACATGAACCGCGGATTCCTGACGATACTCTCAGCGCAGTTTTTCTCGTCCCTAGGCGATAATGCGCTTCTTTTTGCAGCCATCGCGCTGCTGAAGTCGATGGATGCGCCTGCCTGGCAAACGCCGGTTCTCCAGCAATTTTTTGTGGTGGCCTTTATCGTCTTGGCACCGTTTGTGGGTGCCTTCGCCGACTCCCTTCCGAAAGGGAAGGTAATGTTCATCAGTAACACGACCAAAATGCTCGGGTGCCTCGCGATGCTCTTGGGTCTCCATCCTTTGGTTGCTTACGGGTTTGTGGGTATCGGCGCATCGATCTACTCACCGGCTAAATATGGCATTTTGACCGAGTACCTCCCGGCAAACCGTCTGGTCTGGGCCAATGGCTGGATGGAAGGTCTCACGGTGCTTGCCGTGATTCTCGGAGCGATCATTGGTGGCTTCTTGATCGGTGATCATGTGAGTGCGGCGAACTGGATGCCAGAGAGTCTCTTCGCGATCTTTGGCAACAGCCAGCCTAAGTT
>JBEIRQ010000204.1:0-3523 GCA_040375885.1 Methylococcus sp. | reverse complement strand
TCAGGATTCAATCGGATATCGATCATGGGGGTGCCTGGCGGTGAGCGTAGCTGAACATCGGTCGCGCCCCGTATTTTTTTGATCCGGCCGGCGAGTTCTTGGGCTTTTTCATCGAGCAGGGCCAGTTCATGGCCATAGAGGTTGATGACGATCGGCGCCGTGTAGCCTGAAATCGTCTCTTCGACCCGCTCGGTCAAAAAAGTATTGGCTTCAAAGAGGAGCCCTGGGAATGTGGCGAGCACTTTTCTCATGGCCGTTAGCACATCGGCCTGTTCTTGGCCGCTCATTGATTTTAGGCGAACCTCGTATTCACTGTAGTGACTGCCATAAGTATCGGCGCCACGCTCAGCCCTTCCGGCCCATTGGGAGGCCGATTCAACGCCGTCTATCTTGAGGAATTCCTTAACCAGCTGACGCCCGCTCCGAATGGATTCATCCAGTGCGGTCCCAGGAAGACTCGTCGTGTGAACGATGTAGTGCCCTTCTCGGAGCGCTGGAAGAAAGTCTCCGCCGAGAAAGGGGATCAGCAAAAGCGCAAGACTACACAGGGCGATCGAAAGTCCCAAGATTTTCTGTGGTTGCTCCATGCTGAGGGTCAAAAGGCGCCGATAATAAGGGATCAGCCAACGCATCAAGGGCGGCTCCCGATGGGCCTTGAGGGGCTCAGTATGGCCATGTGCTGAGCGACCGATCAGCAGGGTGCAAAGGGCGGGTGTCACGGTGAGTGCCACGATAAGGGAAGCTAGAATCGCAAGCATATAGGCCGTCCCCAAAGGGGCAAACAGACGTCCGGAGACTCCTCCAAGCGTCAGCAAGGGAAGGAATACGAGGGCGACGATAAAGCTGGCATAGGTGACGGAGGCGCGGACCTCCATGGAGGCCTTGAAGACAATGCTTAGGGCACTACGAGGGCGGGTCGCGAGATGATTTTCCCTAAGGCGCCGAAAAATATTCTCGGTGTCAATAATGGCATCGTCGACGACTTCTCCAAGCGCAATGGCGAGACCCCCAAGAACCATAATATTAAGGTGGACCCCCGCGGCCAGCAGCGTGACGGCGGCGGCCAAAAGCGACAGCGGGATGGCGATCGCTGGGATGAAGGCGATCTTGAGGTTCAAGAGGAAAGCATAAAGAATGGCGACGACCAGCAGAGCGCCAAGTAAAAGATGGCCCGAGAGATTTTCAAGGGAGCGTTCGATGTAGTCCGCGGGCCTGAAGAGATGGGGGTAGAAACGAATCCCCTGGTTTTCGATGAGTGGCGTCATCTCTTGAAGGGTGACTTCAAGGGCCCTTGAAACGCTGAGGGTGTTGGCGCCCAATTGACCGATGACCATGAGAACAATGGCGGGCCTGCCGCCAATGGCTGCTGCACCGATCGGTGGCCTTCCCGTCATGGTGATCGTAGCGACCTCACCAAGCGTGACCTGATGACCCTCTTTCCGCAGGAGGACAACGTTTTCAAGGCTATCGGCTGTCGCTGGAAGCCCCTGAACATTGACGACCAGTCGCTGGTTGGCGTTTTCAATAAATCCCGAGCCGGGCATGCCGGTGGCCTCTTCGGCGGCCTTGATGAGGTCATCAAGGCTCAGACCATGTCGTCTCAGCCGATCAAAGTCAGGCTGTATTTGGAGTTGTCGAACATCACCACCAAAAACATTCACATCAGCAACGCCTGGAACCGCTAGAAGCCTAGGCACCAGTGTCCAGTCGACGAGGTCGCGAAGCGCCATAGAGGACTGCTGATCAGATTCAAGGCCGATGGTGAGAATGGTCGCCGACGCCGAGGACAGGGGAACCATGACCGGGGACCCGGCCCCGCGGGGGCATTCCCCGGCAAGCCCTCCTAGGCGTTCACCCACCAGTTGACGGTTGCGGTAGATGTCGGTGTCTTCCTTGAACACCGCCGTGATGATGGAGAGCCCCTGAATGGATTCTGAGCGAAGGCTCTCAAGGCCGATCAGGCCGGCGAGATGCCTCTCGATTCGCTGGGTAATAAGGGTTTCGGTCTGCTCCGCGGTGAAGCCTGTGGTCTCGGTCTGGATGACGACGCGGGGGGCTGAAAATTCGGGGAAGATATCAAGGCCTGCGTGACTCAGACGATAGGACCCATAGCCCAGGAGGACGAGGGCTAATGAGATGATCACCGTGGCATGATGGACCGCGAACCGGATGATTCCCCTTAACATGCTGGGATGTCGGCTCAGCCCTGTAGCAGTAGGGCTTTAATGGCCCTGATCGAAGAGGGCAGACCGCGGTATTTAGCGGTCGTCTGGGTTCTCTTTCCCTTCATCTCTTCCATCCTTACAAAGCAGGAACAGGACAAGGAGGGGAGGGTATCAAAAAAAACAGCCAGGGATAAGGCTTTCGAGGATGGATGGCTAGGGGGGATCTAGCGCTGGCTAGGGTCGTGGTGCCCCCAAGCCCTGATTTCAGATTCATAGAGATCGTCGATGACTCGGAGCAGCGATTCCTCAGAGGCCTCCGGGATCGCGGCACGGCACTGATCGAGCCAGTCATAACTTGGATGGCTTCTCAAAATCCGCCCGACCACCTCCCTAAGGGACAGTGGGTGGGTTGATACGGGGCGGGCGATGACATCTTGATTCAAGGTGGACCTCCTCTCAAAGGGTCACACAAAAATCTGCCTTGGGGAGCAGAGAAGTGAATGAGGGTCACGATGGAAAGCGGGGACAGATTAAGGGTCAACGATGACTCTGATGTGACGTTCAGGTTATTGTTCCAAGGGGGTCTCGTGATGGTTCTGTGACCATCCTCCTCTGAGGCTAATCCTCCTCTGGAATCTCCGGCCTAAATTCTTCGGCCAGTAGCGTTTGAGCGCCTAAAGTGACGATCGGTTGGCCCGGTGTAAGCTCTGTTTCAAATCGTTCATTACGCGTTCGGCCTGGTCGTGGGGTGACCGATACCCGCCTAAAATGCCCTTCGCCTTGGTCGAGATAGACGAAGGCTTTCCCTTGATAAAAAACGATGGCAGCGGCCGGCAGGGCCACTCCATGGCGGAGGGAGGTTCCTCTGATCCAAGCATTAACGCGCATGCCGGCCCGAAGGTGGGTCCCGGGGCTCTCAAAAAAAAAGGTCTCTCCCTGGACCAGATCATCAGTGTGAGGCGCTGGCGAAAGGAGAGTTGCCGCGATCGCGTCGTGTTGGTCCTGATGTCTTGAGATCACCACCTTGCTCCCAGCTGAAAGGCTTTGACCCACCGGGAGGGTAATTTTGATCAGCGCCTTTTGGTGGGCCGTGAGCTGATCCAGAAAGGTCGATGGGCCTTCAAGGACTTTCTCAGCCAAGGCCTTCCCTAGTTGCTGATCGGCCTCCCTCCGAAGATCCTCGAGATGGAGTCGCGCCGCCTCAAGGCGGCTGGTGTCGGCCTGCCACTGGGCTTCCACTTGGAGGAGCTCACGCCCTGAAATGATGTCAGCCTGAAACAAGGTTTTGATACGCTCCCGATTTTTTTCAGCCAGTGAGCGTGCTGCCGTTGAGATTTCAAATTCGGCACGGGACGCCC
>JBEIRQ010000397.1:0-1743 GCA_040375885.1 Methylococcus sp. | reverse complement strand
GCTGAAGACCAGTTCCAACGGAAGGTTTCAACAAATTCAATACTAAAAGACTTGAGCACCAATGTCATGCTTTTAGCCGAAAAAACCGCAGTTTCGTCCATGTTGGTGCACAAAGACTCATGAGACCCCCCATAGAAGGCCGTCATTGAGAATTCACCAGATGCGCCAGCCAAAGCCCCGAAAGCTTCTCCTGGACCGAATTTTGACGGAGTCGGGCTCTTAAATTGGTGAAATCGACTCGGTCTAGATCCTGATCCTGGTTATAGCAGGAATAAACAAAATATTCCTTCCCAGAATCTGGATCAATGTGCTTACAAAGGCATTGTGCACAAACGCCTTTCATCATGCACTGCATGGGAGAATTAATCGACCCGATCGCATGATGATGAGGTTTGATATAAGGCTTAAGTTGGTTAAACCGAGCCTCTTTGACTGCCGCCATCATTCTATCGGAGCCAATGACAACCATATGATCAACGTCATCAAGGTGGACGGTGGTTGAACCCAGTTCTCCTTTGCCATAGGCCACCATGGCCTCAACGATATTGCCTACAAATGTCTTATCCTGGGGACGAGTGGGCTCGATGGCAGTATTGCCTTCGATGTTATCGACCGCCCAGACAATGACATCCGATGCAGCTTCGATCTCCTCGATCTTAAAGACATCTTCGCGGTTCCGGTATCCCGCAAAATAGATAACCTGACTCCCGGCAGACCGAAATGCTTTACCAATCGAAAAGAGGACCGCGTTACCAAGACCCCCACCAATCAGTGCCACGGTCTGTCCGGCATAGATATCGGTGGGCGCCCCGGTAACGCCCATAACGACCACAGGATCTCCTTTGTGCCAATGGGCCAAAAGTCTGGAGGACGATCCCATCTCAAGAGCGATCAAGGAGATCAGCCCTTTTTCTTTATCCACCCAGGCGCCAGTTAATGCCAGTCCTTCTGAAGCAAGGACTGTCCCTTCCACGATGGGTGCCAGTGATTCAAAATTTTGAACACGGTAGAACTGACCTGGGCAGAAATGTTTAGCCGCTAAAGGGGCCCTCACGATGACTTCGATAATCGTCGAAGTGATTCGGTTGATTTCAACAATCTCGGCCTTGAGTTGCTCATCTAGGGTTCTTTTGAAGGACTTAAAGGCTTGATCCCGTGCCGCCTGCCCTTCAGGCGTCAGGGTCTTAAAGTCTTCCTGATAGAGACGCGCGATGTAGGGATAGCCATCCTTCGCACTGGCCATGGCTTTGACGACATTGCCGGCATAAACGGGATGATTATCGCCATAGAAGGTAATGAATTTACCGTTTCGTTGATAGGACGTGAATGGCGCTGGCTTTCCAACCTTCGCGAGGGTCTCATCATTCACTTCAACCAGTTTCGGCATGGGGCTATCAGTCGAAGGCTCGTAACGCTGATAGAACTTCTTATCCATGACGAAGCTTTCAGGATGCTCTGATTCATAGATGGTGTTCGGCGAGGTGCCTGCAGCGACAAACAGTGAACGAAGAGGGACCTCAAGGTCGCTCTTCTTCTGCCAGCGCTCACCGTGTAATTCTAATTGTTCAAAACGTACCGCTTTGAGATGACCATAGGCATCTTCAATTGCTTCAATGGGATTCATTCCTGGGGCTAGACGTATCCCCTCATCGAGTGCTTCGGTGATTTCTTCTGCGTTTTGTCGATACGCAGGTGAATCCTCAATGCCTTTTCGATAATAAAGTGTAACCCCACCCCAGCTTT
>JBEIRQ010000234.1:0-3223 GCA_040375885.1 Methylococcus sp. | reverse complement strand
TGATGGAGCTTATCTTGCTGTCTTCGCCCCCCCTCCCGTTAGAGGTTTGAGTACCGTTGGTGGCTTCAAATTACAAATTCAAGACCGAAGCAATCAAGGCCCACAGGAGCTCTCTTCAGTCACCAATGCGATCATCCAAAAGGCGTCAACGATTCCTGGTTTCACCAAGGTCTTCACCACCTTTAGATCGTCAGTACCACAATTAAAAGTCGATGTTGATCGTACCCTTGCAAAATCGATTGGCGTTCCCTTGTCGAATGTTTTCCAGACGCTCCAGATCTATCTGGGTTCTCTTTATGTCAACGACTTCAATCTTTTTGGGCGGACTTATCAAGTCTCGGCTCAAGCGGATAGTCGCTTTAGAGCCACAGCCCAAGATATTGAAGATCTGAAAACACGAAATAACGAAGGGGAGATGGTTCCTCTTGGCACCCTGATCGACGTCCGACCCACCACAGGACCAGACAAGATTTCGCATTACAACATCTATCCAGCCGCCGAAATCAATGGGATCACCCTCCCCTCAGTGAGTAGCGGCCAATCCATCCAGCTGATGGAAGACCTCCTTAAAGATCTGCTCCCTCCTGCGATGGGCTACGAATGGACCGAATTAACCCTACAACAGATCCTTGCTGGGAACACCGCCATGATTATTTTTCCTCTCAGCGTCATTTTTGTCTTTCTAGCCCTTGCTGCCCAATACGAAAGCTGGTCTTTGCCTTTTGCCGTGATCCTTATCGTACCGATGTGTCTTTTGAGTGCGATGAGTGGGATTTGGCTCCGCGACATGGACAATAATATCTTTACGCAAATTGGCTTCATTGTGTTGGTCGGCCTAGCCTGTAAAAACGCCATTTTGATCGTTGAATTCGCTCGTCGCCGGCAAGACCAGGGTGATGATCGAGTGACCGCGGCCCTCACTGCAGCAAGGTTACGCCTGCGACCCATTGTGATGACCTCGCTCGCTTTTATCATGGGTGTATTCCCCCTCGTCATCGCTCAAGGGGCGGGTTCTGAAGTGCGCCGCATCTTAGGGACAACAGTCTTTGGTGGGATGCTTGGGGTGACCGTGTTCGGTCTTTTGATGACACCTGTGTTTTTTGTCATGGTGCGTGCCTTGGTCGAAAGAAGGCCGCCTAAAAAAACTTCTCTCTAAGATGAAGTACTCTTTTCATCGCATCCTAAAGGCCCTCTGGCTCCTTTTCTTATTCTGCTTGCTCGGTGGCTGCCCTGTAGGCCCGTCCTATGAACGGCCTAACATGGATCCCGGCAAGGCGTTTGGGAATCAAGATGAAAAGGAATACGATCTCAAATCAATCGATCTCCTTTGGTGGCGACAGTTCAAAGACCAACGATTGACCCAACTGATCGAAAGCGCCGTCATTCATAACTATGATCTAAAGGCCGCCGAAGCGAACCTTAGGACCTCTAGAGCGTTATTTCTTGAGGCAGGACTAAACCTAATTCCTCAGCCCACGACCCATACCAATTGGAATAGTCTTCAAAGGAGCCTCGCCGCCCTTAACAATAAAAACTATGTCCCGAGAAACCTCGACCTCTACAGCATCGGTTTTGATGCTTATTGGGAAGTGGATATCTGGGGCCGTATTCGTCGTGACGTTCAATCAAAGGAAGCTGAAATTGAGGCCGCGGAAGCGAACCGCCGAAATCTAACCCTCACCATCGTTGCTGAAGTGGCGCGTAATTATTTTGTATTGCGGGGGCACCAAAATCAGATCGCTGTGGAGCGCCGTAATGCAGTTAATCAAAAATCCACTTGGGACCTCACCATCGCCCGTCAAGAAGCAGGCATCGGAACCGAGTTTGATACTCAACGTGCCAAAGCACAGTTCGATACAACGCTGGCTCTGATCCCTCCCCTCGATAGCTTGGTGCATCAAGATATCCATCGACTTTCGGTACTGACAGGGCAGATCCCCTCGGCGCTTCTCAAGGTGTTGCTGATCGATGCTCCGATTCCACAGCCCCCACTGGTTATTCACCTGAGTGATCCTAAAAGTCTCCTGAGGAGACGACCAGATATCCAGGAGGCTGAACGATCCCTCGCCAGTGCCACGGCAAGAATCGGCGTTGCCATGGCCGATGTCTTTCCCAAGGTCACGTTCGTCGGCGCCTTTAATCTTGAATCAAATTCCCTCACAGGATTGGCCGCTCCAGGGACCGGTGCCTATAACTTTGGCCCAAGAATCACCTGGCCTGCGTTTGATCTTGGGCAAGTGTATGCACGGATTAAAGCCTCTGAAGCGAACGCCGATGTCAGGCTTGCTGAATACCAGCAGGTCGTCCTTAACGCATTGGAAGAAACTGAAAATGCGTTGGTTAATTACGATCGACTGAGGGATCGTCAGCTCCTCTTAAAAACAGCTTCAGAGGCTAGCCTTAAAGCATATGACATTGCGAACATTCGATTTGAAGAAGGGGTTGAAGACTTTCTCAATCTCCTTGATACGGAACGCCGGTTATTACAAGACCAACGGGAGTATGCGGGGAGCATGACCGATACGGCCGCCGCACTGATCAGTATCTATAAATCCTTAGGGGGTGGATGGGAGACCTTCCAAACCGAAGAAGATGCCAAAAGGTCTATCGAAGAGGTCTTCACGCCGTGAGATCGCGCTCATGAAGGTGGATGAGTGGCTGGATGAAGTCAACGAACAGGATGAGGTAATTGGCCGAAGGCGTCGCAGCGAGATCCATCAGTTAAACCTTCGTCACCGATCCGTCCATCTTCTAGTCTTCGATAAAGAGGGCCGCCTTTTTCTCCAAAAAAGATCTCATCAGAAAGATGTCCATCCTGGCCTTTGGGATACATCGGCAGCGGGTCATGTGGATGCTGGCGAAGACCTCTCTGTCAGCGCGCTTCGAGAGCTCCAAGAGGAGCTTGGGCTTACCCCAAAAACCCCTCTTGAATTTCTCCTGAAGCTTGAGGCAGAGGCTAAAACCGGTTGGGAGTTCATCTCTTTATTTAAAACGATCGCCGAATCACCTATGACCCTAGAATCTGCGGAGATTGATGAGGGCGAATGGCTGAGTGAATCAGCGGTTGATGAGTGGATTGAAAGGGGAGGCGAAGGTTTAACCCCGACCTTCATCCGTATCTGGACCGCTCTGAAATGTCTGATTAAATCTCTCTAATCTGATATTTTCTTCCTGCTTCATCGAGGATGGTTTCACGCTGCCAAGGCAGCGCCAGAGCCATTCT
>JBEIRQ010000408.1:0-1568 GCA_040375885.1 Methylococcus sp. | reverse complement strand
GCCCTCACCCAAGCCCTGATACTGACAAAGGGGCTGTCGCTGCGGTTCGCGAATGGCTCAAAGCCAATGGAGTAACACCATGATGAATCTAATGACCATCGACGGTTACAAGGCCGTCATTCAATATGACCCAGAGATTGAAATGTTCCGGGGCGAGTTCATTGGCCTGAACGGTGGCGCGGACTTCTATGCCGCCGATGTTGAGGGTCTCCGCCACGAGGGCCATATTTCACTGAAGGTCTTCCTCGACCAATGCGAAAAGAAAGGTTTGTCTCCTCGAAAGGACTATTCCGGAAAATTCAACGTCCGCATCAGCCCTAAAACCCATGAGGAACTGGTGATCGCAGCGGCAGCTCACGGAAAAAGCCTGAACCAGTGGGTTGCAGAAACGCTGGAAAGAGAAAATCCGTAGCCATCAACCGCCACTCCGGCGGAGAACGATGGTGCAAAAGCTTACTGTCATCGACCACACCCCTAATTAAAGAGCCGCTCAGATACTGTGTCCGGTCAAATGAGTGCCCCGAACAGGCGCCGGAATTACGCGCTTTTCAACAGCCAACGACAAGGCGAGTGGCCGAGCGGTTCATCATGGAGTCTATTGACCGATCCAGGGCTGCAAAAATCACCATCGAGAGCATCGACGGCTCCATGCCTTCAGTTCAAGTGAGTCCGAAAATGCTTCGGGTGATCGGTCAAACGTTGGGGCTTATGGCGAGTGGTCAGCGAGTGACCCTAGTATCCGAAAAAGATGAATTTACAACTGTAGAGGCCGCACATTTTCTCAATGTGTCTCGGCCTTTTGTGATTAAGGAGATTGAATCGGGCAAACTGACTTGTCGGATGGTTGGATCTCATCAGCGTATCGCGTTCTCTGACTTGACCGAATATGCCGAGAAGATGAAAAAGAGGAGCAAGCTGGCGTTGGATGCCATGGCTGAGAACGCGCGGGATTTGGGGCTAGGCTACTAGGCGAGATTGAATTGTGGCTGGACATGGTTCATTTAGCGCTCTTCTTGATGCGAATGTCCTTTATTCGATCGCGATAAGCGATGCGCTTATTGGGGTTGCCAGTACCGGTATCTACGCGGCGAAATGGACCCATCGAATCGATGGAGAATGGATTCGGCATCTAGCTGAGAATCGTGGAACGAGTCCGGAAAAATTTCACTACCGTCGAGATCAGATGCACATAGCATGTCCTGACTGGGAGGTCCCGGAAGAATGCTGGAAACAATTTGAAGAACCTTTGACCTTACCTGACCCTGATGATCGTCATGTTCTGGCGGCAGCCATAGCTGGCTATGCCGATTGCAGCGTTACTTGTAATCTCAGAGACTTTCCGCGAGCGGCGCTAAAGCCATTTGGGCTAGAAGCCTTGCATCCCGACGAATTCCTCCATCACCAATTACAGTTAGATCCATTGGTTGTGCTTCCTGCATTTAAGGCGATGAGGGCCAGATGCTCAAATCCCTCATTCACACCCGATGAATTCGTTGCCGCAATGACGCGAAATGGTCTGATAAGGACTGCTGAGTTTCTTCAGGCGGCAAGAGATTTAATCTAAAAAG
>JBEIRQ010000014.1:0-13773 GCA_040375885.1 Methylococcus sp. | reverse complement strand
TATTTCACACAAGCATTATTTACCCGTGTGATTTTTCCAGAATCTTCCGTGGCAACCTTTGATGAAGATCTAATTCGACATGAGTGGCGGAGGAGGCAGAGCCTTCGGGTCGGTCTAGCGGCATTGTCACTGATGGTTTTGTTCTATTTCTTCGCGTTATTTTTCAACGAATCGAAACGCCTAGAGGAGAGCACTTCCAAAGTCATGGCATGGGCACAATGGCATTCAAATGGCAGTGATGACTTGAATTCCTTCCGGAATGAGGTTCTATCAAGACTCGATCAATGGAGTCCTCATGAGTCACTAAGCTCCATCTCGTTTGGATTCTGGCGTCAAGGGACGGGCGTCGACAAGGCTCTAAAGATGGCTTACCAGGAGCAGCTCATTAGGAGTTTTAAGCCCGTATTGTTAAGGGATATAGAATCGGTTTTGAAGCAGGAGTCACTGGGCCCTGTCGAACAATATGATCTCTTGAAGGCGGCCATGATGCTGTCAAAACCGGAGCATTGGGACGCCGATGCATTACGCGTAATTTTGCTTTCGTATTCTAAGGCCCTCGGATGGTCACCCTCGTTCATGAGACACCTAAACGCCTTGCTGGCATTGCCAGCATCTTTGGCCGCGGCTGATGAGTCTCTTCTCAATGGGGTTAGGAGTCGTCTCTTGAGGATGCCACCCCTGGTGCTTTTAATGGCTCGATTTCATCAGGTCATGGCGACCAATGACGCCCCTCAGGAGCTCATTTTGCAGTCAGCGGCAGGTCCCCTAGCTGATCAGCTGTTTATTACTGCTGATGGAACCGGCAGAGGCGATGTGACGATCCCAAGTCTTTATACGGCTGACGGCTATCAAAAGGTTTTTTTACCCCGGCTTCCGGGTTTTATGGTCTCCGTATTGAAAGACCATTGGGTATTGCATGGAGTACAGCATGCCCCCACTGTTGCCGAGGCAGCTCGACTTTATGGCGATCTGGAGCAGGCGTATCTCAAACAGTATTTTGAAGCTTGGCATAAGGCATTAAATGATCTCACGATCAAAGAGACGCCGAACCTTGAGTCTTCGGTAGCTCAAATCGACGTTCTCCAGAGTTCCAGTAACCCGCTGGCTTTCATTCTCGAGACAGTTGAACGGGAAACAACCTTGGTGGCCGAAGACAAGCTCCAAAATTCGCTGCACTTGCCTTTGGAGGGTGGGGGGCTAACGTTGCCTATCAGTCAAACACCCCTTTTGGCCTTGAAGTCATCTTTTAAGAAGCTGATCGACGCGGGTAATGATACGGCGGAAGACCTGTCCCCATTGACGCAGATCCTGATGAATTTGACACCAATTAAAGAAGGCCTTCTGGATCGTCAGTTAGGCGGAAGTCGGGCCTCTATGATCCAAGCTAGGGCGCGTGAAGTCCGAAAGGATCAGGAGCAGTTGCCTGAACCTTTGAGGCGCTGGATTGGTTCACTATTGGATCATTATGCGACTCAAGCCAGATAGCATGCTCAGATCGCTTCAGAGCCTTGATCAGATCGGAACTTTTTGATCTGTTCTTCATAGGCGATTCTGAAGGCATCGCCCAGAAGTTCCCTGAGTGCTTCGTCGCGGCGAATAGGATAGCTGTCACAGTAATTATCCCAGGCTTTAATTTTTTTTTGAAAACTGATGGCGGTTTTTTCAGTGTCTTCGAAATGCTCTGGAGAAAAAGCCTTAAGTTGTTCGCTAAAAGACGACTGCAGAGCCTTCATGAGCGCCAATTCATGTTGGATCAGATCTGAAAATCCTTGATCAATGGCCGTCAGCCCGTCGCTAAAACCTAACTGCTCGGGATTAATAAGATTTTCAAGGCTATGGCGTTCATCTACCGAGAACTTCAAGGGGTTATTCGCTTTTGGAGCCATCTGGGTCAGGTCGGCACGTAATTGCTGTTTGACCTGTGTCCTTGCGGAGAGAGCTGTTCGAAGTCCACGGGTATAGGCTTCCAGTAAATGACCGAGTCGATCTACTAAGGCCGCAGGTTCAAGGGTGGGTCGCCACTCAACGTTTTTTAGCCCAGCCGCGGCAAGAATATCTTCAAGGGCGCTTTGATAGCCTTGATCAAAAGGGGCGATGCCCTCCGGTTGTTGCAGGATTTTCTTGGGGGTCGGAATCAGTTCGACGGCAAGAATATAGTCGCCAAGTTTGAGGAGGTCCCCCGCCTCTAATTCTGTGCTCGTATGCTTAAGATGAAGATCCCGGTTGATCACAATGGTGCCATTGGTACTGTGATCGGTGTAACGATAATGCCCATCTTGAAGATGAATGACCCCATGCTCTCTGGAGACGCCGTTATCATTGATGAGGACGATATCGCATTGTTCGGAACGTCCAAGGGAGGTCGAGTGTCCCTTGAGGCGATGTTCTATCGCTTCGATTTTTCCTTGGAATTCCACAATCTTAATCAATAGATCCATGGTTTACTCCACGCTTAACTTACTCCTCATGGTGATCCTCAGCAGCCTGTGGGGTTGTCAAGGAATCCCAGCATCCTTTGAATCTTCGACAAACCATCTAGGACTCCAAAGCACGCCCATCGAGTCCCGTGGGTTTACCCTCGAGACTGCCAGAAATCGTTCGGCATGGACGTCTGATCGCGTCCTTCATGTCTATCTGGAGGGCGATGGTCTTCCCTGGGTGCACCGCAACGTCAAGGCTCAGGATCCAACGCCCATGGATGCTCTGATGCTGCGATTGATGGCTATCGACACGATTCCTTCATTATACCTTGGTAGGCCTTGTTATTTTGGGCACGCTGAAGATGCTGGATGTAATGAGTCCCTCTGGACCGAGGCAAGGTATAGTCAATCGGTGGTTGATGCCATGGCTCAGGGCCTCAATGACATTGTCGACAAACTAAAGGTAAAACGATTGATTCTTATTGGGCATAGCGGGGGTGCTGCACTCGCTTTGTTGATAGCCAACCGAATACAGAAGGTGACTAAGGTTATTACACTTGCAGGCAACCTTGATCCTGAGAGTTGGGCACAGTGGCATGGGTTTAGCGCGCTGGTCGGCTCTTTGAATCCTTCCAAAGAACCGAAAACCCATGATTACGATGAAGTACATCTTTTAGCGCAAGATGACGAAAATATTCCCCTACAGTGGGCCAAGGAGATTGCCCTATCACGGGAAAATAGTCAGGTCATCGTCTTGGTTTCGATGACGCACACGTGTTGTTGGGAGGAGGTCCTTCCGATCATTTTGTCACCCGGAGGTGAATCACCGACATCGATTTTGAATCGAGAACCTTAAGCGATTTGGTCCGGCTTGGTTTAAGATGGTGGCTACCCATGATCGGCACCTTGGTGGCGATTTCAGATTTTCAAAGACCACTCTCCCCACGACAGTATGCAGTTCAAGGATTATTACGAGATCTTAGGCTTGTCGCGTCAGGCGAGTGCTGGTGATATCAAAAAAGCCTATCGGAAACTGGCTCACCAGTACCATCCTGATATCTCCAAAGATCACAAGGGTGAAGAGAAATTCAAGGAGGTCAACGAGGCCTACCGAACCCTCAAAGATCCTGAGCTTAGAAAGGCCTACGATGAGTTGGGTCGACACCAACCGGGCGAAGAAGTGAGGCCGCCGCCTGAATGGGGCAGTCATTTCAGTCAAGCGCCAGGGGGCGGCTTTGATCCTGATGATTTCAATCGTGCCGGGGGATTTGAAGGGATCAATTTAGCCGATCTTTTTGAGGAGCTGTCGAGGAGTCGAGGGGCAGGAGGTGCTTATCAAAGGCAACCTCAAAAAGGCCAAGATTATGAAGTCGCTGCGACGCTCAGCCTGGAGGAGGCTGCTCATGGCACCACGCTTGATTTAGAATTTCAGGTTCAAGGACTCGATGCTTCTGGGCGTCCGGTTCGTCTTCCGCATCACTTTAAGGCCAGGATCCCCAAGGGCGTCGTCGATGGTCAAAAAATGCGACTTCGCGGCAAAGGCGGTAAGGGTCTCCATGGCGGTGGTGATGGCGATCTTTATTTAACCATCCACTTACTCCCGCATCCTTTCCTAAGACTTATCGGTCATGATCTTCATTTTGATGTGCCACTAACCCCTGCTGAAGCGATCTTGGGAGCCACCATTAAGCTTCCCACGCTTGAGGGGTTTGTAAGCCTCACCATACCTCCTTTAAGTCCCCAAGGAAAAAAGATGAGATTGCCTCAAAAAGGGCTCCCAAAACCGAAGGAAGGAGCCGGTGATCTGATTGTTCATCTGGTCATAGCAATACCAGATCAGATCAGCGAAGGGGAGCGCCATCTTTATGAACAACTCAAGGGGGTCTCTGGTTTTCACCCCAGGGAGCGACTTGAAGCCTTCCTTCATCCTAAGGGCGACGCATGACGATCAAGCATTCAACGGACATCACGGTCGAGATCACATTGACCTCTCTCACAGAATTTGCCTCTCTCTCGAATCTCACCCCCCCGGAGATCGCTGAATTGGTCGAGATTGGGGTTCTCATCCCGTCTGGCGTCTCGCCTAATGATTGGGCTTTCAATGACCAAACGTTGATGCTGATGCGGCGCCTTCGGCGGCTTGAAGCTGACTTTGAGCTTGAACTTGATCTTAAGACCCTGGCCCTTGGTTACCGACTCCTCGAGCGCATCGAAGAATTAGAGTCACATCTTCAAAAGGCTACAGTTGAGGCTGGGCTTTCCGCTGAGGAGATCGGCTCCTGAGATCGTGAGGGGGGCTTCACGCCCTCAGCCCCCCTTAAGGTGGCGATCGATGTCGGCTTTGCCAAAGCCTATTTTTTCGGCGACGCGCTGTGCGTGGCTGACTCTAGAAATCCCTTCAATGAGCCGATAGGTCGGTTGGTCGTCTTTAAATTCTACTTGCTGGCCCAACGCGAGGGGGTCTTTTTGGTACTGATCGACCAGTGCGTGATTGTGGGTAATGAGGAGGGTGCTATTGCCTTTTTTTGAAAAGCCATCGAGGATCGTTTTAGAGATCTCGATCTTTTCTTCATGAGTGGTTCCTTCAGAGAGTTCGTCCATGATCACGAGGCTCTTAGGCGTCGCTGTAAGGAAGATGGCTTTGGTGCGGCGTAGCTCTGTTCCAAAACGGCCTTCTCCATCTGCCAATTGGCTGATTTCTGGGGCTTGATAATAAATGTGATCGGCGACGGTCATGGCCGCGGTTTCGGCAGGGACATAGCCTCCAGTTTGGGCGAGTAACTGGGTTTGAGCCAGAGTTTTGCAAAAGGCGGTCTTACCGCCACTATTGGGCCCAGTGATGAGGGTCAGCCTTTTATGGGTGAGATCGATCGCGTTGCCCACATAATCCAGTTGGCCCTTTCCGAGAATCGGATTCCGGACACCGGTGACCTTGATTTGATGGCAAGGCTTTTCCAAAAAGCTCGGAAGGACGGCCGGATGGCCAAACCTCGTCCGCCACTGCCTCATAGAAAAAAGTTCATCCAAAAGCCCTAAGGCATCGACCGCGCGGTGGATTTCGGGTGAGGCTTTGAAAATGTCTCTAAGGGGGTAGATACAGCCATCGCGGTCAAAGCTTCCCACCATGGGGATATAGAGAAAGCCGACGGGTAGAAGGAATAACCAAAAGGCGGAGGCAATCATGTCCAGAAGCAAAGGGACAAACTGCCCGGCGATAAAAAGCGCTGAAATGAACAGTAATAGTCCAATGGGCTTAAAGAGGGATGGATTGAAACGGATGGCAGGGGTCCACCAGCGTTTCTCTGAGGCGGTGATCATCCCCTGTTCAGCGCGATAGCAAGGACCCTTGGCGAGTTGGTAAGCCCTTGAAGATTCGAGTGCTTTGATGTCGTCGATCAGGGCTTCAAGATACGGGTTCGAAGGTCGTGGCAGGGCATTGGCGCCATCGACAAGATCCTTCAGGAATTGGGTGCCTTCGATATAGGTGCTGTAGCCATAGCCTTCAAGTTCGAGATCATGGGCTTTTGATGTGAACATCCCCATGAACGATCCATAAAGAAGCTCGTAGAAACTTTTTTCGTGGCGCTTGGCTCGCTTAATGAGGGTATTAAGACCCTCTAAGATTTGAGGCCGATCATCCAATTCAAGGAGTGCGCCTTGTTTCGCCTTGAGGACGTCAATATCCCTGAGGGGGTCACGGAGGGAGCGCATCAAAACCGCCGCACCAATCCTGGTTGATGTTTCGTTGACCGCCTCGAAAAGGAGTTCAACTTCAATCGATCGAAAGGTACTGTCATCAAGCACCCCCGACTCGGATGATGTTGGCTGCTCAACGCTAGGTGAGGGCGGTGATCGGCTGTCCAACCGAACGATAGGTTCGTAAGTCGCGTGAAGGCGTTCAATCATCGGAAGAGGATTCCTGAGGCGTAAAAAAGAGGACGATGTTGATCAGACGCGAATCCTTCCAAAAAGGTCCCCTGATCACTCACGGCTTTAACATGAGATGGGCCATGAAGACCAGGCCAGTGGCACTGAACAGAAAGAGAACGATCACGAGTTGCATCCAGCGATCGATCCTCTTGATCCGTTCAATGGTCATCAACTCTTGCCCCTCAGGGGCTTCATTGAGAAGTATGGTGTCGAAGACGAAGAGTACGAATAAGATTAAATTGACGAGGTAGCAGGCATTGTAGGCGGCATCCATGGGCGTGATGTAATTGAGGTCTGGTAATGACTGCTGATAGCCTTGCTGCAAGAAAATGAGGGAGAGGACCATGGTGGGTGGAATCGTCACCCGAAGTTCAAAGCAACTGACCGGAAGGTAAAGCGAAGTAATCACCACAACCATGACGATGCAGAGCGGGAGCAGGAGTCTCAGTATGGTCGAATTGGTCGATTTCCGGTAGCTAACTTCAAATCGGACCTGATAGACGTTATTCACCCCAGGACCTGACTGTTGTCCATCCATGGTGGTTGCATATTCATGCATGGTGGTTCGTTTGGAGAAGTTCGTGGTCGAATAGCCCATGATATCCCTATAACGACCGAGCCCTGAACCTTGCTGGTCAATGAGCAACTTCGTATGGGTGAATTCAGGCGGTAAGTCCTGTTCCTCGAGTTCAAAAACGAGCGGAAGTATGAGGGTGTGAAACGGAAAGGAGCTGAAATCAAGATCGTTCACATAAAAGCTGCCGGAGAACTTAAAACGCTGATAATAGTGGCCATCGGCTTCTTTCTTCGGGGTTTTACCTTCGGGTTCCATATAAAAATCCCACGCATTGACCTGGTTCACCATCCGAATCATTTCAATGGGTTCCATCTTCTTTTTTTCAAGAAAATGCTGAAGATTGGACGGCCAACGCATCCAGACCCAGCCATCGGCAGAGAAGACTTTCTGGTTCATGTCGAGGTTATAGATGTTGACGATATAGGCCCCGAATTCAACCCCCGATTCTTTGTGGTCGACATCGGCAATCGGGTAAATGAAATCGGTGCGACCAATTTCCTCTGGCTCAAAAATGTTGAGCCTGATGCTAAGGCCGATGACTATTCCCAGCATGACAAGAATGCAGAAGGAAAAGACGAAGTTCCGAGATCCTCGTTGACGGGATTTGGCCGGTGGATTTCCCGGTTCAGGATTGTCACCGACAGGCGGTAATGTCCACATGATCTTATCTCTTCGGGATACCAAGCCGCCGGTTGACGGCTTGAGACGTTAGGGTTTGAGCGGCTTCAAGCTAACCCTTCGCGCCCTCTTTATCGTCTGATGAATCGGCTCATATCCACCTTGTCCGATGTGAACCAAGGCTCACCGCGGTCATCAAGATAAAGACGTTGCATCTCTTTGAGGTTGAAGGGCCTTGAACCAATGCGTCCAAAAATAGCGATTTGATGCCCCGTCTCATCGACCGCACGATCGCGATCAAGCCCTTTGGAGAGAGCAAAGGCCGGATCATCGGTCGGGTAGGAGGCGATTAATTGAGGGCGCGGTTCTGGGCTAAAGCCATAAAATTTCGGTTGTGATTCGGGACTGGTGAGTTGCAGCACGCGAAGGCCATTTTGTCCGTCGGCCACATAAGCGAAGAGACTCGCATTGGTGGAGGCAACAATGACATCCTCGGCATGGTTAATTTGCCCCCCCGCGGTAAAGAACTCTTTGATATGAGGTTGTTCTGGATTCTTGATGTCGATAATCGCAAGACCCTGACGCCCCGCGGCTACATAGGCATAGGTCCTTGCAAGATAGATCTTATGGCCATCTTCAAGCGGGATTCTGGCCGTCGTGACTTCGCGGGCGACACCCAGTTTGGTGACGTCAAAGACATGGAGCCCATCCCGATCGGTCACCAAGAGATAACGGAACTGGAGGGCGGCGGCACGGCCATCCTTGAGCGTTGTTTGTTGGGTCACCTTTGGGTGAAGGGGGTCATTCATGTCGAGAATGACCAGATGGCTCTCGGTGACCACATAGGCATAGTGGCCGCCGATCACGATATGGCGGGCCCCGGTCAACACACCGCCGGGATTGTAGGTCAGCGCGCGTTCTAGGAAATTATTCCGGGCTTCACCATCGGCGAGGGTATTGATATCGACCAGAATTAAGCCTTCCTCGGCATCTGTGATGAAGGCGTAATTGTAGAGGGGATGGAAGGGCTGTTCTTGGTTGGTGACTTCAATGAGTTTTTTCATCCCCTCTGCATCGAGGCCAAAGGCTGGGATGTTTCGGCGATCAGGATGAATCGGCTGATTCGTTGGAAGGGCCACGCAGGTCGCATTCTTCGTACTCACGTGCGTGTCGTGCCCGAGGCTTGAAAAAGGCGCTGTGATGATCCTTTGTGAAAAGCCTTTGTCGGCAATATTGGCGACATCGTAGGCCTCAAATCCTTCATCCGCTTGCGCGACATAAAGATATTCGCCCCGCAGCTGGAGACAACCGACCTTGCCGCCGGTTCGATGGCCATTGGTCTCAGGGAGGATGCGCCCGCGTTCTTGATGTTGCCGGTACCAATCAGGGTAGGCGAAACGGTGGAGATAGCTCCCGATGACCGCTTGAGGTTCATCCCATTCGGTGACATTGACCGCTTCAATGCTGTTGCCGGTTCCAACCCAGGCGTTATAGCCGACAAAATTGATGAAGTTGGTGCCGTGTAAGAGCAACTGCGCCATGATGGCATTGTTGTCATTCTCTTTAGAGAGATGACAATCGGTGCAGGTCTTGGTTTCTACCGTTCGCTCAGTATGGGGGTAATGGGGGGCAAAAGCCTGGGAGCTAAAGCCGCTGGCTGCAATCGGCGGCTGCTGAATATAAATCAGTTCTCGATTGACGTTTTTCGATGAGAGGACCAGCGCCGATGATGATCGGACAGGGGCAATACGGCCACCCTTAGCTGGCCCGTGAATGCCAAGCTGGTACATGTCATCACGAGCGACCTGGGGGTTATAACTCGCGAAATTCCTTGTTTCGTTGCTCTCGTAGTGGTGTTTGGGGGTTTTCCAGTTGGCCTGAATCGGGAGATGACAGCCGCCGCAACTGGTTGCCCAGGAGCTGTGGCAGGTGAAACAGGTCATTTTGTCATTGCTATGCGCCCAATTTTCAGGTGCCACTCCGGGTCCCCAGGCTTGGTCTTTATCACGAGCGACCGTCTTCGCACGGGCCGCCTTGACGTTATAGTCCTTGTGGCTTGGGTTGACCGTGTTCTTAACCAACTTCACCCGCCATTCCTTATCAGGGTAAAGGGCTGAACGTTGATAGAGTTCCCCTCCGCGCCACTCGAAACGGGCTCTGCCGTCTTGGGTTCTCAACGCTAAAAGGTCGCTGCCTCCTTTGGGGGCCGCTGGGCCGCTGGTCAGAAGGGAGGGGTAACGGTCGGCGGTGCCATGACAGTCAACACAGTCAATTTCAATCGATTGGGCGACTTCTGCATAAAGATGACCATTACCGTGGGCATCTTGCGTGAAATGGCAATCAACGCAGTGCATCCCAAGATCGAGATGGATCGATGAGAGATGAACCGCTTTTTGGAACTTCTCTGGGTCGGTATCGGCGACCTTATCACCGGTCTTATCGAGAAGGTTACCCTCGCGGTCACGCTTAAAGATGGCTCTAAAATTCCAGCCGTGGCCGTGATAATCGGCAAATTGGGTGTCCTTATTTTTGGTGTTTCGATCCCAGACCCCACTCAAGAATTTCGGGTCACTCCAAAGTCCCCGTTGTGCGGCCTCTTCTGGGTTATGGCTCGCAATCTCACGGGCTTTATCGTCGGTGACGATTTGTTCGGGTTTAACCTTGCTGCCGAGGTTGATCTGTTCACCGCGAACATTGGTCCCACTCGAATCATCATTGGCGTTGACGTAACGCTGTTCCTTGGGCCACATATTCGGGGCATCGGCTTCATAGTCCCACATGGTGTAGCCAAGGAAGCTGTTCACAAAAACGTTCGGTTGATGCATGTGACAGATCATGCACTGACTGGTCGGAATGGAGCGGGTGAATTCGTGTTTGAGGGGATGGCCGCTTTCGCCTTTAGGAATCGTTGGATCCTTGGAGTGGGAAGTGCCGCTATGACCAAATTGAGCATAGGGGCCTGAATGGCGTGGATCACGGTCATTGCTGTAGACGACGTGACAGGAGGCACACCCTGAAGAGCGATAATCTCCCGGGTTATCGTTGGTGCCAAGGAACCAGGTGAAGGGGTCGTTGAGTCGCGTTTTATGAATATTAAGAATCGGGACCGCAATGCGGGCACCCGTGCCAGCACCTCGATTCGACTGATGGATATCCGGTCGGCCAGGCTCTTCAAGACGCTGGATAGATCCTGATTCATTGGGGAGCCCCGTTTCTGCAAAGAGATTGCCGATCACACGACCACCTCGTTCAAAGACCCTAAAGATGTCCCCAGGCGGGAGGACCTCCCAGGTGGGAAGCGGCGCGATGAGGGGTAGAACCCCTTTCTTGACCATATTGGCATCCGGCTTGGTCATGCCTTGGAGAATCCCACCCGTCGTCAATGGCCGGCCTCCTTCTTCAGCCGCCTTGCGCTCATCCCCCTCAAGGGTCTTGTAGTACTCACCGAGCACCGAGATCTTAAAAGGGAGGATCCCGTTGTTATAGGCGGCACCGCCCCAGAACATCGCTGCGGTCGACATCAGGCTGCGCTCTGCCACCTGAATTTCAGAAAGATGGCAATTGCCACAGGCTTTACGAACGACCCGGTAGTCGCTCGGATTAATGAAACGAATGAATTCAGGACTTTCATCGTTCAGTTTGGTAAAGGAAATTTCAGGATTTCGGCTGCTGGGATAGTTCCAAAATCCCGGAAATCTTGGCTGAACATGGGCTGCGTTGAGAGATTGTTGGTAGCTATCACTGTGCTTTGCCACAGCATGCGGCACCATAATGTTGGGATTGCCGCCATGACAGTCGGTACACCCTAGGGTGACCGCTTCATTGTCATGCATGCTCATCTTATCGGTTGCGGTGTGACAGGTGAGACAGCCCTTACTCTTCGCATCCGCCTCCTGTTGGGATTGCTGACGGGGCGCATCTTTGGCTTCTGTGTAGAGGACCTCTTGGGCTTCTTCTCCTTCATTCGCCAGCAGCATCGAACCTTGAATGATGAGGACCAGTGCGATGAGGCAGCGAAAAAAAGAAGGGTATTCGAAGGTCATGTCGATGCGTGATGAAGAGAAGGGTCAGACTTAATAGGTGAGGATGACATCAAAAAGGACCGAATACATCATCCTAGGGCCGAACAAATCACTCGCACCATCTCCAGGGATCAGCGTAGCGCCTGAGAGGCGGGTCACAATGTTCTGGTTGAAAAGAGGGCGATAGACCACGGCCGTTGAGAGATCCCAGCCAATGTCGGATCCAATATTTCCTTGGTTTCTGGCAGTTTCAAGAGTCGCTGTGTTATCAAATAACAGTTTATTGAAATTCGTTGAGACCCTAAGCTCCGGGAGAATGTCATGGTCGGTGCCAAAGCCAAAGAGGCTGATTCCGGGGTTTGTGAAGTTCGATTGCCCGATCTCTTTTGATGATCGCAAGGAGGGAAGAACGGCATTGCGACCTGACAACGCGACCGCACCACCACCAATGAGAGGAAGCGCCTGGCGGATCCAGAAGCTGGTATCAGCGCCTGCAATCTGGGGATTTTCAAAGATCGCATCAAAACCTTGCGCCTTATTATCATAGGGGTTCTTATCGCCGCTCGCGTGAAGGACTGAGAGTCTGGTCCGGGTCCAGTCAAAGTCGATAGATCCCTCGGTCGCCACAAACCAGGCGTTGATATCGGTTGATTGCGGGGTGAAGGTCCCTTTATTTTCGGTCCCTACCGCGTAATAGAAAGAGCCGGTTAAGTTGAAGCGATCAAAATGACCATCGCCGTTATAGCCAAGATAAGCGACATCATAGTTTCTGCCGGTTTGTGTCCCTAAAAGGGCTGGGCGAGAAGGAAACTTCTTCTGGTCATAGTATATGGGGTTGTTGCCTTCCCGGTTTTGGTTATAAGCGACGGCAACTTGTGAGGTAAACCCTCTGAAAGGGAAATCCTGCCGGTAGAGGTTCGCCATATAAATGTCATCATCACGCGGAGCCTGACCAATATCATTTAGGCCGTTGTTGACATTTTTCTCAAGCCTTCTGAACCACGCCACGTTGTATTGCCAGCGATTATTGTCACGATTACCAAAGAGTCTCACACCGAGCTGATTGTCGAGGAACAAGAAGCCTCTGAAATCGATGTTGATAGGCTGGATGCCGAGGCGAATGCTGTCAAAGTCATACCGTTCGGAGACATTCTGAAGATGATAGTCAGCAAAGAGCTCCTGCATCCCCACAAAGAAAATATTTCTGTTATCACCTCGTCTTGGATCAACGTTCAGCGCCCCATATTCTTGGACATTGGTGTATTGATAATTGATGACGGGGGTAATGCGGTATTCCACATCGGGTGGCCGAAAAACGGTATCGCCCTTATAGAGATCAAATGAAAGGATCAGGTTTTGATTGTACAAAAGCTGTGTTTGGCGGCCATTGAGATCAAGCTGTGGATTGCTATCAAGGCCAGGCGAACTTACCTGAAGGGGAACGGGTGTTGGAATGCTCCTTGGTTCTAGGAGTGAGTCTGAGATGCCGATGAAATTGAAGAAATAGTCATCGCCGAATAAGGGACGATCTCCCTTAATGGGATTCCGGTTGTAAGGATCTAAAAGGCTCTCGTTGACGAGATTAAGGTCCTTGGCAAGACGCCAACGGTCTTGAATGGGAACAAAAAGGCCCGGTGTTAGAGGGTCTGGGGGGACCACCGGCTCAAGCCCTGCAGCTTGGTTGGAGTCCTTCCATTCAGGCTCCAAGGGCGCTTTTTGGGGGGTCCCTGGCACGGTTCGTTCTGGATTTGATGGCCCCCCTGAGAAGATCCCACCGAGAAAGTCCTCTTCGGTCAAATCCTCCTCGTCTTCATCGGTGGACTCAGATCCAGGAATGGTTCTCGGAACAGCGGTTTTCTGTGGTTGAGGGCTATTTTCAGTGGCTAAGGGGGGAATGGCGCTGGCGTTTTCAATACCCCATGCCATGACCAAAAGGACAAACGCCGCTTTGAAAGCCCATAGCGAAGACCCGATTAAGAGGCCTCTATAGGGGTTCAGTACATGCCTATTTGCCATTGCACGCATGCTGGGTCTCATCGTTGATGAAAGGCCTAAAAGGGCATTCGATAAAGCGAAGGGCGACCGTGGCATGGCCCGTATTAAAGGTCACTCGATTGGAGCGAATGAAACCATTGGCATTAACGACTTTGGGTTTTGTCACAAGGCCTGCGCGATAGGCCCCTAAGAATCCGACCATGTCATCTTG
>JBEIRQ010000114.1:0-5719 GCA_040375885.1 Methylococcus sp. | reverse complement strand
CGATGAGCGGGGTTTTATCCCGGTCGATAATACGCAACGAACCAATGTTCCCCATATCTTTGCGATCGGTGACGTGGTGGGCAACCCCATGTTGGCCCACAAGGCGACCCATGAGGCTAAAGTCGCCGCTGAAGTGATCGCGGGCCATAAGACGGCCTTTCAGGCGTTGACGATCCCCTCGGTCGCCTACACCGATCCTGAGCTTGCCTGGATGGGTCTTAACGAGACACGGGCTAAGGCGGAGGGGATTCCCTATGAGGTCGCGACGTTCCCATGGGCCGCCAGTGGGCGTGCGCTTGGGATCGGGCGCCGCGAAGGTTTGACCAAGATCCTGGTCGATAAAGAGTCAAAGCGCATCCTCGGGGCAGGTATGGTTGGTCCTAATGCCGGTGAATTGATCGGTGAAGCGGTCCTCGCCCTAGAGATGGGGGCGGACATGGAAGATATTTCTCTGACGATTCATCCCCATCCGACCCTTTCAGAAACTTTCCCATTAGCGGCTGAAATGATTGAAGGGACGATTACGGATCTCTATATCAAGAAGTAATTCATCTGTTGTTGCTTGATGCGGCAAGCTCCATAAAGCCCCTCATTACAGGGGCTTTCGTTTATCTAAGACCCCATAAAATCACATAGCATCTGTCGGTGATAAATAGAAATGTCCGGTTTTATAGCAAATAGATTGTCCGCTTTTTCCTGAGCTCTTGGGCCTTCCACTGGTATGGGGCAAACGCGCCTAGTAAAAAGGACTCCGCGTCAAAAACACGAATGGCAGGAAGCCTGTCATCCGATGACATTTGCCTTTCAGTAGCCCGCATAGGCGGGCTACTTTCATTCAGGGTGACTAAATGCCGGGAGCCCCCTGAGGCAAATGCCGGGAGCCCCCTGAGGCAAATGCCACAGTTTCTACGTACACATCCTTAAATAATGGAACATCGCCTTAAATAATATTTCATCCAAGGCGGAAACCGCACACAGAAAAATAAACTAAGTTATTTACTATCAATGACTTAAAAATAACCCCCCCCAGAACCCATGAGCATCACATCAAAAACCAATGCCTTTGGTCTGTTTTTTGCATTGTTTATGCGGTCTATCACATTAGGCTAAGCGCCTCCCGTGAGGGGGGGCTCTTTTTTGAAAAAAACAACGGAGACAATAAATGAAAAACTACGCGGCACTGGCCACCATCGTAGCCAGCGTAATCAGTCTTGATTCCGGAGCCCATCCCAGCATGGTCGAAGGCAACGTGACACAGACCTACACCACCCGGGGTCCTGCAACCACCACAAGCCCGGCAACGGGCGCTGTCACCGCCAGCACGTCCGCAACAGCAACCTCTAGCGCGAGCCGCGGCTACATTGTCGATGGCTTCCGCATCGGTCATGGCTGCTCAGATGACGCCGGAACTTATAACAACTTCAAAACCGCCCAGGTTAAAGCCGTTTCCTGGGTATTGCCAACGGGCGCTGATGGTTCAGCTCTGGCACCGGCGGGCACTGGTTGTGACGTCGATGGAAAAAACTGCACAGGCTCGACCACCCAGCCCTCCGTAGCGACCATCCCGAATTCCAGCCAAAAGGCAAACTACAATAATGCCGCATGGGTGGCCGGCACCGGAACCCAAGCCAACTTGGCGGATCACCTGTGTACCGATGTGACCTGCGCAGCTAAGATCAGCAATCTTGGATCTTGGATCACTCCGCAAGGCAACCATGCGTTCTTCAAGATCTTTGAAACCCATCGGAATGGTGCTCCAGGCTTCTGGGCCAAGAACCCGAGATTCAGCCCTGATCAAACGGCAGCGTTGAGCGCTACCGCCAACTTCGGCATTCCTTTTGCCAGCGAAGTTCAGGTGAACTACGTCAACGACGTCATCAAAGCGCCAACGGTTCTTCCTGCCTTCAGCCCGGCCAGTTGTGCGCGCAAGCTGATTGTCCGTCCTGCAGGTGCTGACATCTGCACGATCAAGAACACGGCCACTCAGGATGACCCGCATGCGGCAAACTTCTGGTTCGGCGGCCCGACCACCAAGTTCCTTGCAGGACACGGTGTCAATGAGAACTTCTGGATCAACTACACCCTGCTGGTGCGCGACACCACCAAAAACCCTTACCCAACCAGCTGTAAGGATAAGGTCTACGGTGACTATGACCTCGTCGTCATGCCCAGCATTGCAGAAATCGACAACGGTCTTCCCTTCCCGGGCTGGACCAAAGGCAAATAATCATCGCGTCTAACTTGCTGGAACGAGAGGGGGGCTTAGCCCCCCTTTTTTGTATAGAATGACCTCCCCGGTGGCCCTTCTGCCGGGATCAGGAGAATGTCCATGAAGAACCTACACATTTCGATCAGAAGCATCGCCCTTATCATCCTTATCGGCCCGAGCGGACTGACTTTAGCCCATGAGCAAGGTGGTGCGTTACAGTCCTCCCTCTATTCGACACAAAGCTGGCTCATCACCTGCTTCGACGATGGAAATGGCCCTGGATCTGACGTCTATTTCGATGTTAAAGCAAGTACTCCTGGAAGGAAGTTTGGCGTCAAGGCAACCTTATCCAAAAATGGTCTAGAAGCCTCGACCATAGACCTCAAGTCAGGGGACAAGATCCGAAGCCCCGCGACTAAGCTGAGTGCTGGCGATGGGGAATACATCATGACCCTAAGTAAGGCGAAGTCGAAGGCCAGTCAAGCCGATACCACGCTCAAAGGCACCATGGTTTATGGTTTTACCTACCATTGTGAGTCCGCCTCAGGTGCGCACACTGGGACGCTTATTAACCGTCGTTAGTCAGCAGCAGCACCCCAACTCTCCCTGCACTCGATGACCTCTTGGTTATCGTTGATCAGTCTGCGGGACAACGGGTGGAGGTTATCCATTCAGCCATCGGAGATCTTGGCGTGAATGCGAGCCACCTTCCGCTTGGCCTTGGCCCGGTTCTTCGAACTCAACGTCATTCGAGCCAGCCTTCGCTGGTATCGGGCCAATTGGGCCGCATATTTGCCCGTATGACGCGGATTGTGGGTTTTATTTCCCCTGTCCGTCACGAACAGGTCTTTGATGCCAAGGTCGATGCCAACGGTATTCGGCGTGACACTCAGCAACGTCGGGGAGAACTCGCACCGGCACGAGACAAAGTAACGTCCTGCCGAGTCCTTGGTGATCGTCAGGGTGCTGGGCGCTGTGGGAAGCGTCCGGGACCAACGGATATCGAGAGGATCCCGAGACTTCGCAACAAAGAGCTTTCCTTCTCGATAGCTGATATGGATGACCCGCTTGTCAGCTACCACCTCCATGTTGATTGTCCAACGTTCATATGCAGTGGATGGGGAGCATGAGCCGGAAAGGCGATGTTGGGATAACAGTGTGGTTGAGAACTTCTTCGGGAAGCTGAAGGCTGACCGACTTCATTGGAGGAGCTATCACACCCGTTCGGAGGCTCGTGCCGATGTCGTTGAATACATCACGATGCGTCACAACAGTCTTCGACTTCATTCGTACCTGGACTATTTAAGTCCAGACGAATTTGAAAGAAGGGGCAGCTGGCCAAAGCGGCTTAACTGAGTGTCCGTTAAACCTTGATCACGTCAATCGAAGATGGATCTGGCACCCCCATAGGGTCAAAACTATTTTGAAATCAACACATAGGCGCAGATATCGGCATCGTGTTTCCTATTCTTTGCAAATATCCACTTTAGTTTAATATCTGAAACAGAAAATACCCAATGACGGGCCAAGCCCTTCTCATCATCCTCTTGATGAGGGCACTTTATGGCTGGGCCAGGGGGCTACTTTGAACAACAGGAGCATTCCTGGGAGCGTGACGGTAAAGCAGAGGTAAAAGAAATGCTCCCATCCCAAGGCTTCGAAGTGGAGGATCGGATAACCCCATACGTTAAGGTCACCGCCTTCGACCAGAAGTCCTGTTAATGCATTCGCAAGGGTCCTGGGGGTCGCTGCTAGGCTGGTAAAGAGGGCAAACTGGGTTGCGGCATAGGCAGGATGAGTTGAATTGGCTGTAAAGGCCACGAAGGCGGCGGTTCCAAGCCCAACCCCAAAGGCCTCGGCGGCAATCACGGCAGCCAGCCCCCAAGGGGTATGCCCCTGCATCGATAGCCACGCAAAACCCAGAATCACCAGGGCTTGGGCGATGCCAAAGATCCACAGGGCCCGATGTGTGCCAAGGCGGATCATCCAAATCCCACCCAGTATCCCGCCGATGACATTCGGCCAAAGCCCTGCATTTTTGGCAATCATGCCAATTTCGGTCTTGGTGTAACCAAGATCCAGATAAAAGGGCGTTGCAAGGGCGGTGGCCATACTGTCCCCGAGTTTATAAAAGAACATAAACGCCAGAACGTAGAGTGCGTTTCGCCAGCCTTTGCGGCCAATAAACTCCTTGAAGGGTTCAATGAGTGCCTTCTTCAGGGTGGTCGGTGCCTCCGGAGCCGTTGGTGGCTCCTTGACCAGAAGCGTCATCAAAAGCCCCGGCAGCATGAAAGAGGCGGTAATCAAAAAGACCCACGGCCAAGAGAGGTGATCCGCCAAGATGAGTGCCAGGGAGCCTGGAATGAGCCCTGAGATCTTGTACGCGTTGACATGGACCACATTCCCTAACCCCATTTCCTCTTCTTTAAGGAGTTCACGGCGAAAGGCATCAATGGCGATGTCTTGGGTGGCCGAGAAGAACGCGACAAAGATGGCCAGGAGGCTGATCAGCGCCAAATCGGTTTTAGGGGATAGCCATCCAAAAAGCGGCAGGGAGGCGATCAGCGCCAGTTGACTCATCAGCATCCAGCTTCGACGTCGGCCAAGGCCTAGGTTAAAGCGGTCGCATAAAGGCGCCCAAGCAAATTTCCAGATATAAGGAAATTGCACTAAGGCCAGAAGGCCAATGGCTTTGAGATCGACCCCCGATTCTCGAAGCCAGGCCGAGAGGAGGCTGATCAGGACAAAGAGGGGAAGGCCTGATGAAAAGCCGGTGACGATGCAAAGGAGGATCCGGCGGTTGAGCCAGGATTCAGAAGGGGTAGTCATAATCAATCGTTAAAGGGGCATGATCTGAAAATCGCTCATCCTTATAGATCGAGGCGGCACGAAGGGTCGGGTTGAGGCGTTGGCTGATCACCTGATAATCGATCCGCCAGCCCACGTTCTTGGCCCAGGCCTGGCCTCGATTCGACCACCAGGTATATTGATCAGGCAAAGGACACAAGGCTCTAAAGGCATCTACCCAGCCCTTTTCCACAAAAAGGGTATCAAGGAACGCGCGCTCTTCTGGGAGGAACCCTGAATTCTTCTGGTTGCTTCGCCAGTTTTTAAGATCGATTGGCTGATGGGCGATATTCCAATCACCACAAAAGATGTAGTCCCGGTCATGGTTGGCACACGCTTCAAGGAAAGGCCCAAAGCGATCCAGAAAGCTCATTTTAACGGCCTGACGTTCAGGGCTTGAAGATCCTGAAGGAATATAGAGTGAAACGACACTCAAGCGGCCAAAGCGCGCCTCGAGATAACGTCCTTCAGCGTCCATGTCAGGCCAGCCAAGCCCCCGGATGATCTCATCCGGGGGTTTCTTTGAAAAAATGGCCACGCCACTGTACCCGGGCTTTAAGGCATCTAGATAAACGGCATGAAACCCCTCGGGCCGAAAGAGTTCGTCCTTTAGTTGATGTTCCTGTGCCTTGGTTTCCTGAAGGCACACCACATCAGCCGCTT
>JBEIRQ010000019.1:0-12706 GCA_040375885.1 Methylococcus sp. | reverse complement strand
GATATCGCCAAAAACGATCCCAAGGGCGGCGAGTACGGTGGGGAGAGGTCGATCGTTCTCAGAGTGGCGAGACATGGGGAGTTTCGTTCAGTTTCATTGGGGGCTGCAGGAAGGCCTTTGAGGCTGTTATCTTAAGCCTCTTTCGATTACAGCATAGGAGCATTTGACTCAGCAACCAAACCCCCTCACAAGAGAGGTTTGCTGAAAGTCTATCCCGTGATCTGAATGGACTTTATTTCGCCGAAAGAATTTTATGAAAGGCATCGCTGACTTTCTTTATAGCCTACCAACTCCACTCATGGGGTTCTTGATCGTTTTGGTCTTCGTAGTTACGGCTCTTTTAGGGCTGTGGCTGGTGAGGAGACGAATCTATGGCCGCTGTCGAATATCTGATGCGACCGATGATGCGGTCGGGGGGCTCTTTTCAGGTATCAGCATTCTTTTTGGTATTTTGCTGGGCCTGGTCGCGGTATCGACGTGGAACAATTTTGATGAAGTCGAGCGATTAGTTAGCCAGGAGGTTGGAGCGATCAGGGCGTTCCATCAAAATCTAGAAGCGCTCCAAGAGCCGGCGCGGAACCAGCTTAAAGCCGACACTCAGGCCTATATTAAGGCTATCGTTGATGTGGAGTGGCCTTCCTACCAAAAAGGTGAAATGCCGATTGATGGCAGCAGTCCTCTGGATCGATTATTTCAGGTTTTAAGTGGCTATCAGCCTTCAACATTGAATGAACATGTGATTTTTATGCAGTCGATGGCGGCCTTCAATCGCATGCAGGAACTGAGGCAAGTGCGGGTAGACGCTGTGACCGATGAGGCTATCCCGGAGGTTTTTTGGGCTGTGATGTTGATTTCGGCGGGCCTTTCTATCTTTACGACCTATTTTTTTCATTTACCGTCTTTTTTTGCCCACCTGACCCTCGTCGGGATTTTTGCAGCGCTCATTGGATGCGTGTTTTTCTTGGTTGTCGCGATCGATCATCCCTTTCGAGGCGGGGTCAGAGTATTCCCTGATAAATATCGTGCCATCCTGGCATCGATTCATACGCCGCATGCGGTGCCATGAGGTCACTGTAAGGCTTTGAAAAAGAAACGGCCTTGACGCTGGACAGGGACGTCTTGACCTGTCACTGTGGCGTCCACTGAATTGCACCGTGGCCGCTGACCGATAAAAGCTCCCTCTTTTGTATTTTCAGTCGCAGAAAAGGACTGAGCAGCGGGACCCCAGTGTTTCTTGAGGGTATCGCTGTTCAGACATTCAATACATCGACATTGACGGTCCGACTGGAGTCCCTTATGAAAATGATTCTGAAGATGCTGGTTTTAGTGGTTCTGGGATTCTCCCTTTCAGGGTGTGGCGATAAGGATACCCCAGGCCCCTTCGGCAATAATCAAGGCCCCAAGAAGCCCACTCAGTATTGATTTAAAAAGAAACCTCGGGTGCTTCCCCTGGCCATGGGGGGCGCCTCGGGTTTTTTTGTGCTGGCCGTTTTAAATCAAAGAGAGTCCTCAGGATCGATTTCGAGATCGATGGCGTTCGAGGACATTTCTGACGAAATCCATATCGTTTCGAAGCGCATAAAAAGCGATCACCTCTTTACGGCTGATTCTTGATTTTTTGAGGTCATGCTCCATGCGATCGAGCCTTTCAAGGACCGCCTCAATAAGGGCCTCCTCAAGAGGAGACTCCAGTTCGTCTTCGATTCGACGAAGCTCGCCATAGTAGCGGTGAATTCGCTTTTGGGCGCGCTCCTTTAAGAAACTCGGAATGGCTTTGATGATGGGATAGGCAAAGGCCACGAAGGGGATCAACAAAAGGGCCATGCGCTGAATGAATTCGGCTATCCAGAAAGGAAGATAGAGGTTCAGCATCGGGGGGCCGGATTCAAAGAATCGGTGTGCGACCTCGCTTTCGGGATAGGTAGGGTCTTTATAGTCTGGAAACTCCTTCGGTTTCGAGAAAAAGCCCTCTTGTCCTGCAATATGGCTTGAGGCCTCCATGAACAGCATTTGGATGGCTGGGTGAAGGTCTTTATGGACCACGATATTGGTCGTGGCGGCCATCAGCTCGATGTCTCTATCCGGATGGTTTCGCATGAGGCTGAAACTACCCATGGGCACGGCCAATACTTCGAGATAGGGCAGTTGCTTTGCGTAGGCTTGGGCACGGGCAAAATGAGCGACTCGAAGGTTCGGGTTCTGAAGCAGTTCTTGAATCAGCGGAGAGCCAACGTCTTCGACCATCAATAGAGCATCGATGTGATGTTCTTGCAGCGCTTCGGCGGCCTCTGCCTGGTCAAGCGTCAGGACGTTCGGACCTGCCTTAAGACCATTGAGTTTTAAAATATCGAGGGCCTTTTGGTGGGTGCCGGAGCCGATGTTGCCAATCGAGATACGTTTTTTCAGAAGACTACGGATCGTGGTTTCATCATCGGACTCTAAAGGGCCCCAGTAAAAGAGCCACACCGGCTGATAGCCAATCGACCCCAGTGAGCGAAGCCTTGCCGCATCAGAAGGAGCGGCCATTAGCCCCCCTTCGACCATCGCGGCTTGAATAGGATCCTCATCGTTTCGGACTCGGTCAAGGCTGGCTAGGGAGCCTTCCGTCTCAACCAATTCAAGTCCGATCCCCTTGTCTTTGAAAAAGGCGGCATATCGTTGGGCGATGGTATGGGAGTAGTCGGGGGGATGGCCCACGGCGAGACGAACCATGCTTGGGGGAGCCGGTTTGGCGAGCGATAACATCACCAGAAGACCCACCAAGAGCGCCAGCAACGGCAGCCAAATTTGACGAAGAAGGCTGATCCAGCTTGAGATCTCTTCATGGAGAGCGCTCTTAAGGTCTCGCGCCAGATCAATGCTGCCGTCAAGCCATTTCATTCATTGGGTCCTTAGCAAAAAAGCGAGAGCATTGGGTGGGGTGGCTGCTTCAGTGAGACCCCGCTTTGAAGCGAGCACGATAGGCTCCGGCCACCGCGATGAACGCTAAAAGGTCGTAAAGGGCGTGGATCAGAAGCGGCGTCAAGAGGTTTCTTTCGCCCCCAATATCAAGAAAAAGCCCCAGATAAAGCCCTGAAAGCCCAGCGAGAAGGGCGTAGGTGGGCGTGATCCAGTGAAGGAGAGCGAAGATAAGGTTACTAAAGATCAGGCCGCCGAATGCCCCCCAATCTCTTTCAAGCCAAGGCTGTAGTAGCCCACGAAACAAAATTTCCTCGGTCGTTCCCGCCAGAAAACCAAGATAGATGAGTTCTTGAAGGGAACAGGCGGCGAGGAGCCCGCCGAGTCGCTCAATCAGTAGTTCACGTATGTCGCGGGTAGTGGCCAGGTGTTCGCTCGCTAAGAAAAGACCATAAAGGGGCAGGCATCCGAGGAGCCCTATGATGGCGGCGACATGATCGAGCTTCAGGGATTCAAAAGGATCGATCGAGAGCCATTGCCCAAGAGCGATCGCGATAACCACCAGAGCGCCCTCAAAAAGGGTCGCGAGCCAGAGGAACTGGGCCCGATTGAGTGGCATGTCAGTCGGTATCGTCTTTAGGCCATTCCCGGTAGGGAAGCGCGGCGAGGGCCGTGTTGTAGTAGCGGACATCCTCAGTGACTTCCTGGCCTAGCCAAGAAGGGCGTTCGAAGGTCTCATCCTCATGACCGAGCTCTATTTCAGCGACGATGAGGCCTTCATTCGCGCCTTCAAAGACATCGATTTCAAAGGTGTGGCAACCCCGATCGACCAGGTACCGCGTCTTCTCGATCAAGGGTTTAACCCTCAAGTGGTCCAGCATATGGCTGGCATCGGCCAACGGGATCGGATACTCAAATTCGAGCCGTTGGGCCCCGATGGTGACGCCCTTAAGGTTGAGATAGGCTTCTTGGCCTGAGATTCTGACCCGAACGGAACAGCCTTTCTCATCATTGAGGTAGCCCTGACGCATCGGGAGGGCCCGCCGGACCTCTTTGCGCCAATCATCTCCTACCACCAAAAACTTACGCTCAATTTCGAGATAGGCCACGGCACTACCAGCCGAAGGTTTTTTTGCGCCAAGCGCTGATAGGCCGTTCGAAGTAAAGCAGCGCGACGATACTGAGGATGGTCACGGCCGTCACGTATTTCCCGGCGACTAGAGCACCCACGCCCGAGAGCAGGGCGAACAGGATGAGGGTTTCTTTGAAGGCATTGAAGACAACATCTTTTTCGTTCATGACGCTTTCTCCTAATTGGGGTCAGGCTTCTTCTAACTGATCTTGGGCCCATTCATCACAATAAGGTTTCGGATGGAACCGGTCATGCAGGAAATCACCGAAGGTCCGCACCTTGGCTGAAAGATGTTTGCTGTGGGGGTAGACCGCCTGAATCTCAAGGGGAGCCGGCACATACTCGGTCAAGACGGCTTGGAGTCGACTCTTCCTAATGTCCTGTCCGACCATGTAGGTGGGCAGAATGACCAGACCTAGACCACTGAGTGCCGCAATCCTGAGCGCATCGGCCACGTTAGCCTGCAAGGTGCCCTGCACCTTAATGGTCATGGTTTCGCCTCCTGGGATGTTAAATTGCCACTGGTCTCTTGGGGCAAGGCTCAGGTTGACCAGGCAATTATGGTTCCTGAGCTCCTCGGGAGATTTTGGCGTGCCAAACTTTTTAAAGTAGGCGGGTGAGCCACAGACAACGCGCTGAGACGTGCCGAGAGATCGCGCAATCAACGATGAGTCCTGAAGCTCATCGAGCTGGATGGCAAGATCGAAGCCTTCTTCGATCAGATCGACGTAGCTGGTCTGGAGGGTCAGGTCGACATGAACGTCGGGATAAACCTCCATGTAGGCGCTAATGGCGGGAATAAGGTGGTAGGAACCAAAGAAGGGTGTCGCACTGACTTTGAGTAATCCTCGAGGTTCGGTTTGGAGCCGGGTGACCGCGAGCTCCATTTCCTCCATGTCATCCAGAATTTGCCGGCATCGCTCAAGGTAGACGGCACCTACCTCGGTGAGATTGAGGTTGCGAGTGGTTCGGTTCAACAGCCGAATGCCTAAACCATTTTCCAACTGCATCACATGCTTGGTGGCCATGGCGCGGGAGAGGCCCAGCTCTTTCGCTGCGGCAGCAAAGCTGCCGGCCTTGGCGACCTTGGTGAAGACCAGCATGCTCGTCAGTTTATCCATGGCAATGAGCGCTTTATGTTGTCCAATCGAAATAATCCGGATCTATCATGGTCTATTGTAAGCCATGTTGGCTAAAGTCTGGCGGGCACTTTAAAAGAGGTGTCGCGCTTCCCTGATGCGATAGGGGCGGTCTTTATCGAGGCAAGAGCCGATGCTAGACTAAATACCTATCAATTCAGTAGGAATTGTGTGAGCCACCTCTCTCGGGTGGCCGTCCTTGTTTTTTTATCATCTAAAAGGAGTGTTGAATGATTCACGAATTGCCCCCGCTGCCCTATGACAAGAGTGCCTTGGCCCCTTTCATTTCGGCAGAAACGCTGGAATTCCATCATGGTAAGCATCACCAGGCCTATGTGACCAATCTGAATAATTTGATTCCGGGGACCTTATTCGAGAATCTTGATCTTAAAGAGATCGTGCTCAAATCAGACGGTGCGATCTTTAATAATGCCGCCCAGGTATGGAATCACACGTTCTACTGGAACTGTATGAGACCTCAAGGGGGTGGCCAACCGACCGGTGAGCTCCTCGAAGCCATTCATCAGGCCTTTGGTTCATTTGAGGCGTTTAAGGAGGCTTTTTCTAAGTGTGCGGTTACGACATTCGGGTCGGGTTGGGCCTGGTTGGTGAAAAAGGCCGATGGGTCTTTGGCGCTGGTCAGCACCAGTAATGCCGCTTGTCCATTGACCGAAGGTCATACCCCCCTGTTGACCTGCGATGTTTGGGAGCATGCCTATTACATCGACTACCGGAATTTAAGACCCAAGTATGTTGAGGAGTTTTGGAATCTGGTGAACTGGGATTTCGTCGACCAACAGTTCAAGGCTTAAAGCCACCCGCCATCTGGATGATGGCGGTTCCAAAAACCGCTCTCCAGAGAGGCTCTCTGGTCGGCGGTTTTTTTTGATCTGAACCTTCAGGTTGAATGCGGTCATAATGGGGGTAACCGCTTCAAGTGACGCCACCATGATGAAAACAGTTCTCATCACCGGATCCAATCGAGGGCTCGGTCTCGCTTTGTGTCAGGACTATTTGTCAAAGGGTTGGGCTGTCATCGCCTGCTGTAGGGAACCTGCTTTGGCTTTGTCCTTATGCGCTCTTCGTTCCGCCTATGAAGACCTGGAGATCCATGCGCTCGATGTGAGGGATCTTGACAGAATTCATGCCCTGGCCCTGACTCTGAAGGACCGCGCGGTAGATCTTTTAATCAGTAATGCGGGGGTCTTTGGGGATCCAAAGGGGGTGAGTGATGCCCCCAATGAGGCTTTTATGGAAACCTTTGTCGTTAATACGTTGGCTCCCATTCGGCTTGCAGAAGCCTTTCTTCCCAACCTCATGAAAGGTCAAGACCGTCTTTTGGTGGCCATGAGCTCCTGGCTTGGCAGTATTGAGGACAACACGGAGGGAGGTTATCTTCCTTATAGAACGACCAAAGCAGCCTTGAATGCCGCGATGAAAAGCCTCGCGATCGAGTGGCTGCCCTTGGGGGTAAAGATCCTCATTCTTCACCCCGGTTGGGTTCGGACCGATATGGGCGGTCCAAAAGCCCCCCTTTCGATTGCAGAAAGTGTGGAGGGAATGGTTCGGGTGATCTTGAATTTCAAGACGTTGGATACCGGGTCCTTCCTGAATTATCGGGGGGAGTCCCTCTCATGGTGATGGATCAAAAAGCTTTCTTGGCAGGCGGGTTTCGTTGTAATGAAGGATTCTAAGACGGCTCTTGAGGATGCCTTATGGGCGTCTGACGCCCCCTTTAAGGCGATCCTGAATACCTTAAGCGATGGGGTGATCGTGACCGACAGTCGGGGTCTGATTTTGCTTTCAAATCCCGCGATTGAGCGGGTTTTCGGCTACCCGTTGCAAGAGCTCATTGGGGAACATTTTGGGCGGCTGGTCCCTCATCTTCTCGATACCGTCGAAGGTCAGGGCGGCATGATGTCAATCCTTGGGCAGAGCCTTGAGGTTCATGGTCGCCGAAAAGACGGTCTCGAGGTTCCTTTGATTTTGTCCGTGGGTGAGATGGAGGACGGCCCTGATCAGCGGTTTGTCGGTATCTTCCATGATATTAGCGCTAGAAAGGTGGCTGAGGAGCGGCTGACGCTCCTCTCAAGTGCCGTTGAGCAGGCGCCGGCCGGTATCCTCATTGCCGATCTCAAGGGAGTCATCGAGTACATCAATGAAGGCTTCACCGAGTTGACTGGATTTACCTCCAGTGAAATGGTGGGCACGAATGTCTTGCTGGAAGATAAGATCCTACCCTCGATTTCAGGAAATGCGTCGCTCACCTGGCGACTGTTATCGATGGGCCAGTGGAGTGGTGAGATCACCGATGTCACCAAGGCGGGTGTTCCTTTTACTGCGATGGTGACCTTCTCGAAGATTCAGGATCAAAAGGGTCAGCCGATTCGCTTGCTGGGCCGATTTCAGGACATGACCCGGGAGAAACAAGATCAAGAAGCCCTCAGAGAGAGTGAGCGCCGCTTTAGTGAGGTGGCCCTCATGGTCGGTGAGTGGCTTTGGGAGCAAGATCATGAAGGCTACTATACCTACAGTAGTGAGGCCGTCAGCAATATCCTTGGTTACCAGCCGGAGGAGATTTTAGGCCGACACTATCAGGACCTGATGACGGCTGAAGACCAGCGATTGTTGCGGGCATCTCCCTCTCCAGTGACCCGGGAGATGCGTCCTTTTCGAAAGCTGATCAACCATTACCGGCATCGGGATGGTCATGAGGTTTTTACTGAATCTACCGGCAAGCCGCTCTTGAATGAGCGCGGTGAAACCGTTCGTTGGCGAGGCGTTGATACCGACATTACCGCTAAAAAGCGGGTCGAGGACATGGTCCGACTGCGGGAGAGGGCGATCGAGGCGGCCAGCGTTGGTATTGCCATTGCTGATGCTTTGACCCATGAGTATCCGACCCTCTATGTGAATGCGGCCTTACTCGAGATGACGGGCTACAGCGAGGAGGAGATCCTTGGAAAAAGTCTCCGACTTCTGCAAGGCCAGGGAACCGATGAAAGGGATCTCGAAACGATTCGAACAGCGCTCCACAGCGGTCATCGCTGTGAAGTCGTCATCAAAAACTACCGAAAGGATGGTTCTGGGTTTTGGAACGAGCTGGTGTTATCGCCAGTTTGTGATGAAAAGGGCGTCTTGACGCACTATATCGGGATCATCGCTGATGTGAGTGAGCGTCGTCGGGCTGAACATGAGCGGAATGAATTGGCAATTGCGCGTCAGATTCAAATGTCCTTATTGCCGAAACGGCCCCTCAGGCTCCCCTATATGGAAGTGGCAGGGCTTTGTATTCCTGCCGCTCAAGTCGGTGGCGATTATTACGATGTCATTCGGCACGGGGATTGTATCGATCTGGTGGTGGCCGATGTCTCTGGACACAGCGTTGGGGCGGCCCTCCTCATGGCAGAGATGAGAAGTTCTCTAAAAGCGGAGCTCCGCCGGTCAAAGCCCGATCGCGACAGTACGGCTCAGCTTTTGGCCGCACTCAATGACGTTCTGTTCCAAGACCTTGATGGGGCTGATCTTTTTATTACTCTCTTTTACATGCGCTATCATCGGATCACTCGTCAGCTGCGATTTGCAAGTGCTGGCCACAATCCTCCCCTTCTACTAAGACACGGGGAACTCGAATGTCAGCTTCTCGATGCGGAAGGCATGATCCTTGGCGTCAGTCGTGATGTCCGTTTTGAGGAAAAAGCCATCACCCTCAAGCCACTAGACCGAATCCTCTTCTATACCGATGGGGCCACGGAGGCGCAGTCAGCACAGGGTGATTTTTTTGGTACAGAACGACTTGCCGAAGCGTTTGTAGCGCTTCGAAAGGACTCGGCGGAATCGACCCTCGACAAGCTGATTGAAAAGCTCCGAGTGTTCCGCGGGGGTGGCGTGTTCCAAGATGATATTACGCTGGCAGCGCTGGCCCTGATGGAGAGCAGCGAAGACCTTTCGGGATGAGGGCCGTTCGCTTCTTGTTCAACGACTGAAATTCAGAGGATTGGAGTGGTGATGTCATGGTTCAGCTGAGGGCAAAGTGTGGGGCGCTGGTCTTGGCCTCCTTTTTTTTGGGGGCTTGTTCGACGCCGGCACCAGAGCCGGTTGTGATCAGGCAGCCGGATCTCTTACATGGGAAGGCGATCTTTAAGGCCCAGTGCGCCAGTTGCCATGAACAAGGCCGAAAGAATGCGCCTTCCATCAAGGACGCCGAAGAGTGGGATATCCAAACCTTGAAGGCTCCTGGGGTTCTGGCTCGACATGGAACCCTTCGAGGAACCCTTGGTGCTCCGAAGATCAGTGCGCTTTCAACGGCTGATGAAGTCGATGTGCTGACCTATATCGAGGGTCAGGTGAATGAAATAGATCCCAGGTACTAGTTGAAAGGAGATTTGTTTTTGAATTCACACAGATCCTGGATCACGCAGGCGCCGCATTTCGGTTGACGGGCGGTACAGACATAGCGCCCATGGAGAATCAGGAGATGATGGGCGTCCTTTAAAAACGCCTTCGGGGTCGTTTTTAGGAGTCCTTTCTCGACGTCGAGGACCGTTTGACCCGGCGCTAGCCGGATCCGGTTGGCGAGTCTGAAGATGTGGGTGTCGACCGCAATGGTGGGGTGACCAAAGGCCGTGTTCAAAATGACGTTAGCGGTCTTGCGCCCGACGCCAGGCAAGGCTTCTAGCGCTTCGCGGGAGGCAGGGACCTTGCTGTCATGCTGCTCAATGAGGGCTTTCGAAAGTCCGATGAGATGCTTGGCTTTGCTGTTAAAGAGGCCAATGCTCCCGATATAGCCCTTGAGTCCCTCTTCGCCAAGGGACAACAGTGCTTCTGGAGTGGCGGCCCTTTTAAAGAGGGCCTCTGTGGCTTTGTTCACACTTTTGTCGGTCGCCTGGGCTGATAAGACGACAGCTACCAGAAGTTCAAACGGTGAAGCGAAGATGAGCTCCGTTTGAGGGTCTGGTATCGCTTTGGCGAGGCGCTCGAAAATCTGTTGGCGTTGATTTTTGTTCATGAGTTGAACCGCTTTCTGAGCTTCCCCTTTTAAGAACTCGTCCCAGAGCCTTTTGAAGACAGTGGTCTTTGACCTGAGTGATCCTTTAAGAGAACACTCTGGAAAGGCTGCGGTGTCCCCCGAGCCATGATCCGATTCCTTAGAGCGACCAGGCAGCCAAGAGCCAGAAAAGCCCCCGGCGGCAGGAGAGCGAGAAGGAAACCATCGAAATCCTCGATGACCGTTACCGACCAGGTTTTGGCTGCATCTCCAAATAATTGCTCGGCCTGACCCAGGAGATGGCCTGTGCCGAGGATCTCGCGGATGCTTCCAAGAAGGACCATGACCCCTGTAAAGCCAAGCCCCATGAAAGCGCCATCTATCAGGGCCAGTGGAATCGGTTGCCGCGATGCAAAGGCTTCTGCGCGGGCGAGAATCTGACAGTTGGTGACGATGAGTGGAATAAAGAGTCCGATGTGTTCATGGAGTTCTGGAACCAGCGCTTTCAACAGCAGATCGACCGCCGTCACCATGGCGGCCATGATCAGCATAAAGAGGGGAAGGCGTGCCGTCTTTAGGAGATGATGACGCAAGCTTGAGATGAGGCCATTGGAGGTTGTGAGAACAACCGTGGTCGCAAGTCCAAGGGTGAGCGCATTGACCAGTGACGTCGAAAGCGCCAAAAGTGGGCAAAGGCCTAGTAGCGACACCAGGGCCGGGTTGTTGCTCCAAAGCCCTTGATGAGCCAGTTTCGCCGTTATGCGCCAATCAGTCTTCATGGAGTAATGGCCGCGGGTGGTTGGGTTTCGCTGACAGCCTCGAATAAATGCGCTCGATGGTCATGCACCACGAGAAGCCCGTTGCGGACGGCTTCTAAGACGGCGCGTGGGGTGATGGTGGCTCCGGTGAATTGGTCAAAGGGTCCTCCGTCCCGGCGTATCCGCCAATCCCCTGAGGATGGATTTGACAGCGATTTGCCGTTGAAGGATAGGATCCAGGGCGATTTCCGTACCTCGATGAGATCCCCGAGTCCTGGGGTTTCCTGGTGTTTTAGGACTCTGACCCCAGCGAGATTTTCGTGTTGATCAACGGCCATCATGAGTTCAATGGGTCCATTGTAGCCCCCTGGCGCCAAAATTCTAAAGGCTGTCGCGACCACGATTCCCTGGCGCCGAGCCAGAAAAAAGGCGGTAAGGCCCGGTTTACCGAGGCGTTGATCCTCTATCAAGATTGGATGCTCAAGAAGATCCTGATCAAAGGGAATACCCCCAAGGACTTCTTGAAGCTTGGCTCTGGTCGCCACCTCCTGGTGCCGTTCGATGGATTCAAGGGTGAGCGCCTCGATCAAGGCCAGGGTGCCGAGGGCGATGAAGGCGAAGGCCCCGAGCTGCCGGACCGGAGGGTAGCGCCTCAAAAAGTCCTGGGTCAGCCTCATGATCGACCTTCCGGTGTTTTCGATTCTCTCAAAGGAGATCATCATCGGAGCGCTCTTTAATGATGGCTTGTTGTTTGCGGCGGGCCCTCTCGATCGCCTCAAGGATCTTGGGCGAACTGTTTTTTTCGAGAGCGACTTTCCTTTCAAGACGGGCTCTCTCGAGTTCCATCTCCTGGCGTTCAAGACGACTGATTCTCGCCTCATAGCGTTGTCGGGCGTGATGGGCTCTTTCTCGCTCCTCGAGTACCCTTCCTAGTTTTTCCTTGCTCCAGAGGAAGGTCTCGATGAGGGGGAGGTGGCTTGGGCAGACCACATTACATGCGCCGCACTCGATGCAATCACCGACATGGAGCGTCGCGAGGGTTTCAAGATGAGCGCTGCGAGATGCGCGGTATAAGGCTTCTGGGAGAAGGTAGGCAGGGCATGCATCGTTACAGGCGCCGCAGCGGATACAAGGTTCGGGGAGAGGCTGTGGGGCGGGCGCGTCGAAGGCGAGAATCGCGTGGGTTCCCGGGGTGACGGGACTTAGGCTGTCCTTGATCTCAAATCCCATCATCGGCCCACCCTGCCAAAGAAGGGCATTCGGCGCTAAAAGCCCACCGCAATAGCGGATCACATCCTGGATGGGTGTTCCCAAACGGACCTCGAGATTTTTAGGTGTCCTGATGCTCTCGCCGCCGACCGTCAGGACCCGCGAGGTTAAGATTTCACCCTGAGTGATGGCTCGGCCAAGGCTCAAAAGGGTGCCGACGTTCTGACAAATAACACCCATCGATTGGGGGATCTCCCCACTTGGAACTTCTCTTCCGATCAACCGCTCGATCAATTGCCGCTCACCGCCGCCGGGGTAACGGCCTTCAACCCTTAAGACTTTAAAGCGTTCCCGAGGGAAGGTCTTTAGAGCCAAATCGAGAGCGGTTATGGCGTCCAGAAGGTGCTCATCGATGGCCACCAAGATGTTCTTGATCCCAAGTACACGGGCAAATATGTCAGCGCCCTCGAGGATTTCTTGAGCGCGCTCCCTCATCAACTGGTCATCGCTGCTGACATAGGGTTCACATTCGACGCCATTAACAATCAGTGTATGGAGAGGGGTCTCTTGAGCGGCTTTGAGG
>JBEIRQ010000125.1:0-5166 GCA_040375885.1 Methylococcus sp. | reverse complement strand
TTTCAAGGGCACAAAGTGACCGATGCTCTAAGAGCTCCGCTCTAAAGGCCGCGACTGAATCCCCTACTCTCTCGCTCATGAACAAGGAGAGTGGACAAATCACTTTGAGAAAATGGTACTCATCGGCGAAAGCGCCATGGAAGAGATGCTCGGCGCGGTGGGGGGTAAGAATGGTCATAGCGAATAGGGCACTATTGGTTTATTCGGCGGATAAGCGATAGATGACTCCGGCCTTGTCATCTGAAATCAGTAAAGAACCGTCGCTTAACTCTAGAAAATCGACGGGGCGACCATAAATCTCGCCATGAGGGCCCAACCATCCTGTTACCAAAGGCATTTCCGAAACGGGATTCCTGTTGCCATCAAAGGTGACGGTGGTGACCTGATACCCCGATGGCTGGGTACGGTTCCAGGAACCATGCTGGGCGATAAAGAGCTGATGGTTAAAGCCTTTAGGAAAACTTTGACCCTGATAGAAATGAAGGCCAAGCGGGGCGACGTGCGCTTTAAACTCAAAAGCAGGGGGTGTCGATTGTTGGCAGTCATTGGGCTGCCCCAAATCAGGATCAAGAAATTCTTTGCCAAAGCAATGTGGGAACCCATAATCGAGACCCAGTTGGTTCAGGTGATTGAGTTCATCGGGGGGGATATTATCGCCAAGACCATCACGGCCGTTGTCAGTGAACCAGAGATCCTTGGTTTCAGGATCCCAGTCGATTCCCATGCTGTTTCTAATCCCCCTGGCTAATCGCTGAGGCTGGGTCCCATCAGGATGAAGTTTGATGATAGTCCCATAGCGAGGATCCTCTGGCTCACAGACATTGCAAGGGACACCAATGGCCAGATAGAGAGAGCCATCGGGTCCTTTTTTTATGATTTTGTAGGCGTGATGTGTTTCGTGAGGCAGATCTTGGTACACCATCGTGGCGGGATTTTTTTCGAAACCCGGTTGGCCGAGAGGGCCAAATCGGGTCACACGTGCTATTTCGGCAACAAAAAGCCCATCATCCACCACCGCGACGCCATTGGGTTCATCAAGTCCCTTGAGAAGGACACGCTGTGATTCCGCAACGCCATCTCCATCTTGATCTTGAACGGCATAGACCACCCCTTCATCCTGGGATCCAACGTAGATCGTTCCATCCGGCCCAAGCGCCATGGTTCTTGCTCTTGGGACATGGTCGGCGAATAAGGCGATCCTGAACCCTTGAGGTACTTTGAGGTGGCTGGTTCCCTTAGTCAAAGGGAGTGGCTGTTGAGAACAGGATAGAAGGAGGGACAACGCAAGGGGGAAGCCAAGTCTTTTCATGGCGGGCATATCGACCCGATTGAACTTGATTTTTGATCCATAGTTCCCAATTATGGCACTGAACCCTTCCTTATTGGAGTCGACTTCTATGCGAATTTTCTTATTCCTAATCACCAATGGTGCCATTCTCCTGTTGATTAGCCTCCTCTTCCACCTATTAGGCTTGGGACAATATTTTCAAAGCCGCGGCGTTCTTTTAAGTCTTGATGGCCTCCTCCTCTCATCAGCGGTCATTGGCATGAGTGGATCGTTCATCTCTCTGCTTCTTTCAAAATGGATGGCTAAAAAGTCCATGGGGGTGCATGTCATCCTAAATCCATCGAATCAAACCGAAGAATGGTTAGTAAGGACCGTCGAAGCGCAAGCGCGAACCCTTGGCATTGGGATGCCGGAGGTCGGTATCTTCATGGCCCCTGAACCGAATGCTTTTGCAACCGGAATGAGTCGAAATCATGCTTTAGTCGCGGTCAGTACAGGACTCCTCGAAAGGATGCAGGCTGAAGAGGTCGAAGCCGTATTGGGCCATGAGATGAGTCATGTCGCCAATGGCGATATGGTCACCATGGGCTTACTCCAAGGGATCGTGAATACCTTTGTCTATTTTTTCGCATCGATCGCCGGTATGGTGGTTGATCGAATGTTGCTGCGCTCTAACGATGATCGCAGCGGAGGTTATGGCCCGGCCTACTACCTGACTCAGATGGTGGCCCAAATCGTCTTATCGGTCCTCGCCTCAATGATTGTGATGTGGTTTTCAAGGCATCGGGAGTATCGTGCCGATGAGGGTGGCGCGCAGCTTGCTGGAACAGAAAAAATGATTGGCGCACTCAAAGCACTACAGCGGGCCCACGAACCACAAGATCTCCCGGGTGAAATGGCCGCATTTGGCATCAGTGGCCATCGCGGTGGATCATTCGGGCAGCTTTTCCTCAGCCATCCGCCACTTGAAGAACGGATCGCGGCCCTCGAATCTCGTCCTCAATAATGAAGGTGTTGCGAAGACTAAAACGGGGTTTTGAATGACCATAAAGACCCATCACGAAGGATCCAAAGGGGCCGAAGTCTCCCGTGTCCGGCAGTTTGGAATCATCCGTATTCAAGGGGAGGATGCCGGCATCTTCCTTCAGGGGCAAACCACGACCGATGTTCTTGCACTTAAACCAGGCGAGACCCTCTCAGGGGCCTTTTTGACGCCTAAAGGACGGGTCTTAGCTAATTTTAGAATCACCCTGGATCCTGAGGGGTATGCCCTTTTAGTCCCGATTGATCGCTTAAAGCTCCTCGAAAAGCGCCTTAAGATGTTCATACTCAGATCGAGGGTCCATCTTCAATGCCACGACTACCCCGAAGGGCTATGCTGGCGTCAAAGTCCTCCTGTGACGCTCTCGACCCTCCCGACATTTACCTTAAGTGAGGAGCAAGCATTGACCCCTTTTTCATCGAAAGAGGCGGCGCTTGGCGCTATAGATGCTGATCAGGCATTCATGCTTTCAGACATTCGAAGGGGGTTTGCCTGGATTACCGAAGAAAGCCAAGAGGATTATCTTCCCCAAATGCTCAATTTGGACGAAATGGGGGGCATCAGCTACCAAAAAGGATGCTATACGGGGCAGGAAATTGTTGCGAGAACTCATTTTCTCGGGCAATTGAAACGGCGATTATTCCGCTTTTGTTTTGAACACCAGCAGCCCTTAACCATCGGATCGCCGCTTTATCTCGCCTCAGGCGAGGCCACAGACCCTATAGGGACAATCGTGAACGTGGCTCCTGACATTGGAGATCGATTCGAGTGTCTCGCCGTGGTCCAGATCGATAAGGTGTCTGAATCAATAAGGGCCCAAGGACCTCAAGGCCCCTTATTAGTGCGGTGTGATCCCCCCACTAAGAACAATTAAAATCCAGGTAATAATCAACCACAAACCAGGCACCCGCTCTATAAATGGGCGCCAAGGGTGATGAGAGCCAAAACCTCCAAAGTTAGGGGTTTTGATTCTAAGGAGAGTGATTAATGATGATTAGAGACTCTTCAGCACTTTTTGAGCCGCCAACAACGTTTCAGCAATCACCTGATCATCATGGGCTATAGAGACGAACCCCGCTTCAAAAGCTGAAGGCGCAAGATAAACACCCTCCTGCAACATGCCGTGGAAGAACCGTTTGAAGCGATCAATATCGGACGACATCACCTCATCAAATCGGGTGATTTTCTCAGACGGAGAAAAATAAAGACCAAACATCCCCCCTACCGCGTGGGTCGAGAATGGAATGCCGGCTGCCATCACTAGGGTTTTGAGGCCTTCAACGAGACTCCTCGTCTTTTGACTCAGGTCATCAAAGAAACCAGGCACGGTAATAAGGTCGAGGGTTTTAAGACCTGCCGCCATCGCAACCGGATTCCCAGAGAGGGTCCCCGCTTGATAGACCGGACCTAAAGGCGCGAGATGTGACATGACATCTCGGCGGCCACCGAAAGCACCCACCGGCATTCCGCCCCCAATGACTTTCCCGAGCGTGGTCAAATCTGGACGAATCTTATAAAGGCTCTGAGCCCCTCCTAAGGCCACCCTGAAACCCGTCATCACCTCGTCAAAGATCAATAAGGATCCCGCTTCATCACAGACTTCGCGGAGGGTTTCAAGAAACCCAGGGACAGGGGGGACACAGTTCATGTTGCCCGCAACAGGCTCAACAATGACAGCGGCAATCTGATGGCCACAGTCCTGAAAGAGTTGCTGGATGGCGTTTGAATCGTTATAGGGTAAGGTCAGCGTATAAGCCGCTAAAGCAGCTGGGACGCCTGGCGAACTGGGTACCCCTAAAGTCAAAGCGCCAGAGCCTGCTTTGACCAGGAGGGCATCTGAATGGCCGTGGTAACAGCCTTCAAATTTCACAATGAGATCCCTACCGGTATAACCTCGTGCGAGTCGAATGGCGCTCATGGTCGCTTCCGTACCAGAACTGACCATCCGAACCATCTCCATGGAAGGGACTAAAGTCCGAATGCGTTCAGCCATCGTTGTTTCGATCTTTGTCGGGGCGCCGAAACTCAATCCCCGATCAACCGCTTCATGGACCGCCTGAAGCACTTCTGGATGCGCATGGCCCAAAATCATAGGCCCCCAGGAACCGACATAGTCAATGTAGCGTCGCCCTTCTTCATCATAGAGGTAAGGCCCTTGTGCTTTTTGAATAAAGCAAGGCGACCCACCGACGCCCTTAAAGGCCCTCACGGGTGAATTGACCCCACCTGGAATGATCTCAAGGGCGGCATTAAACAATGACTGGTTGTTCATAGGGTCTTAGGCTTTAGGAAGAGTGACACCACGCTGACCCTGATATTTACCGCCACGGTCTCGATAGGAGGTCTCGCAGACTTCATCAGCGCCGATAAAGAGCATCTGAGCGACGCCTTCATTGGCGTAGATTTTTGCTGGAAGAGGCGTGGTATTTGAAAACTCCAAGGTGACATGCCCTTCCCACTCGGGTTCAAGAGGCGTCACATTGACAATAATTCCACAGCGGGCGTAGGTGCTTTTCCCAAGACAGATGACTAAGACATCTCTAGGGATACGGAAATATTCAACCGTTCTTGCCAGTGCAAAAGAGTTTGGCGGAATGATGCAGACATCCTGTTGGACGTCGACAAAACTGCTGGCATCAAAGGCTTTGGGATCAACAATCGCTGAATTAATATTGGTAAAGATTTTGAATTCGTTTGAGCATCGAACATCATATCCATAGCTTGAAGTTCCGTAGGAGATGCTCCGACCATCCAAACCTTCACGCACTTGAGCCGCCTCAAAGGGCTCAATCATGTTCATGTCCTTGGCCATTTGGCGAATCCATCGATCTGATTT
>JBEIRQ010000158.1:0-4499 GCA_040375885.1 Methylococcus sp. | reverse complement strand
CGATTGATTGAGAGTATTCGAGGTCGTCCTGATGAGCATCTGATTCAGACGGTTCTCCTACGATCGATGTCTCAAGCCGTCTATAGTCCAGAACAAAAGGGCCATTTTGGCCTCGCCCTCGAGATGTATACCCACTTTACTTCACCCATTCGTCGTTATCCGGATCTTCTGGTTCACCGGGCCATTCGCCATGCCATCGAACGAAAGAAGAAGGCTCAGTATTACTACAACGATAACGAAATGGCGCATATGGGAGAGCATTGCTCATTTACCGAGCGTCGCGCGGACGATGCAACACGCAATGTGGTGGCATGGCTTAAGTGTGAATACATGCAGGATAAGCTCGGGGAGGAATTCTCTGGCGTGATCTCGGCTGTGACGGCCTTTGGGTTTTTCGTTGAGCTTAAAGATATCTTCATCGAAGGGTTGGTTCATGTCTCCAGTCTCGATAAGGACTTCTTTCACTATGACCCCGCTGGCCTGAGTCTCAAGGGAGAGAGGACCGGTATCACTTATCGGTTGGGTGATCAGGTTCAAGTCTTGGTCGCTAGGGTCAATCTCGATGATCGCAAGATAGACCTTGAGTTGGTCAAGGCGCCGATCCCCGAGGCGGCAGCGAAGTCGCCTAGAAAGAGAAGAAGGCGTCGGAGTTCATGAAGGCCAGGCGACGCGTCATTGGGCTGCACGCCGCTGAGGCAGCCCTTGACCATGGCGCCGACAAAATCCTAGCGGTCTTTATTGATAGCCAGCGAAACGATAGCAGGCTCATGGTGCTTGTGGAGCGACTTGCTGCACTGGGTATCAAGAGCCAGCCCACGCAGCGGCTCCGCCTTGAGCAAATGGCCGAAGGAACGCCGCATCAGGGGATTATTCTTGAGGTCCTAGCCCCGGATGAGTGGGGAGAAAATGAGCTCCGTGATGCGTTGGAGGCCCCGCAAGGAATGCCCTTTTTTTTGGTACTCGATCATGTCCAAGATCCTCATAACTTTGGCGCTTGTCTGAGGACGGCAGATGCGGCTGGCGTGCATGGCGTTATTGTAACGAAGGACCAATCCGTCGGCATCACCCCCGTAGTGGCCAAGGTGGCTAGCGGTGCCGCTGAAACGATGCCGATCTATCGAGTGACAAATCTTTCGCGGACGCTGAAGCTTTTAAAAGAGGCAGGCCTATGGGTCTTTGGTGCTGCAGGGGAAGCGCATAAAACGGCTTATGAGATGGACTTCAATGTGCCGATGGCCCTGGTGATGGGTGCCGAAGCCAAGGGCCTTCGTCGGCTCACCCGGGAAAACTGTGATGACCTGATGAGGCTCCCCATGTCGGGGACAGTGGAAAGTCTTAATGTGTCGGTGGCCGCGGGTATTTTAATGTATGAGGTTGTCAGGCAGCGCGTTGCAGCATCCGTTTCTTAGCGCTCAATCTTCATCGAGCGCAAGGTCTCCTGGCGTACTGGATGCGCTTAAATCGATCGTAAGCCCAGGTATTTCGGTATGGAGTCCTCGCTGGACTAGGGCGACATTGAGGGCCAGAAGGGGACCCAGAATGAGGATAGAAATCCCCAGAAACTTCAGAAGTTGTTTCGCAATTGACCTTGGGTGAAGGTGAATCCAGCTCCAAATGTAAACTTCAAGGACCATGGTTATTTACCTCGTATTTGTCGCTATAACTGGCACCCCTTACAATTCTTTATGACCTTGAGCCTGTCTTAAAGGTTCAACCAGGGCCCCTTTGGGCTTCATTTCCTTTAGGGGGATTCGTGAATTCATCCGTTGATACCGTCAGGCCTCTGGTCTGGTCCCATCAAGGCTTAGAGGTGCTCGATCAGAGAAGGCTGCCTGATGAGGTGGTTTATCACGCCTACCAAAGTGTAGATCAGGTCGCTGAGGCTATTGCCTCCATGCAGGTGAGGGGCGCTCCGGCGATTGGTATTGCGGCGGCCTACGGTGTTGTTTTGGCTGCTCGTGATCGCTTTTCGAAGAACCCTTTGTCTTGGCGGGATGGGCTTGAAACCGATTTGGGTGTTTTGGCTGCATCAAGACCGACGGCGGTTAATCTTTTCTGGGCTCTGGACCGAATGCGGGCTGTTATCGCCGCGCTGGGGGCGTCCTCTCCAAACCCCTTTGACCCTCTCGAAAAGGAAGCAATCGCGATCCATAAGGCGGATATAGAAGCTAATTTAATGATGGGCCATTTAGGCGCCCGCTACCTTCAAAACGCGAGTGGGATCCTGACCCACTGCAACACGGGATCGCTGGCAACCGGTGGCTATGGGACGGCGCTCGGAGTGATCCGAAGTTCTATAGCAGAAGGGGCCAAGGCGGTCTATGCCACTGAGACACGACCCTGGTCTCAGGGTGCTCGTCTGACTATTTGGGAGCTCAATCAAGACAAGATTCCGGCGACGTTGATCGCCGACTCTGCAGCCGCTTTATTGATGCATTCGGGTCGTGTGCAGTGGGTGATCGTTGGTGCTGACCGCATCGCGGCTAATGGTGACACAGCCAATAAGATTGGGACCTACGCGCTGTCGGTGGCGGCCCGACACCATGGTGTCAAAATGATGGTGGTGGCACCGCTGTCAACCATTGACTGGAAGACAGCGAGTGGACAAGAGATTCACATTGAAGAGCGCGATAGCGCTGAACTCCTATCTGAAAAATTCAGGGGAAAAGGGAGTGTCATTAGTGCCTGGAACCCTGTCTTTGATGTGACGCCGGCGGGCCTGATTGATGTGATCGTCACCGAGAAAGGTGTTGTCGAGAATCCAAGTATGGAGGCGATGAGGCATCTTCTTGGCTGAGGAAGGTCACCATCGGCTTTCACGTCCGAAGAAAGAGTTTGAACAAGAATAATGGCGAATGTAAGGATTAAGAATGTTAGACCCCAAGATTTTTAGAAATGACATCGATGCGGTTGAAGTCGCGCTGTCCCGGCGTGGATTTTTGTTAGATAAACCGCTTTTTTTGGAGTTGGAAGCCCGCCGTCGTGATGTTCAAGCGCGGACGCAATCCCTTCAAAGTGAGCGGAATGCCCGCTCCAAGCTCATCGGTCAGGCAAAGGCCAGAGGAGAAGATATCGCTCCCTTACTGAAGGAGGTGGAGTCTTTTGGAGATGATCTTCGGCTTCTTGAGGAGGAGTTGGAGCTCATTCAGGTGTCTTTGGATGACTTGCTGCTCGGCATCCCAAACCTTCTCGATGACAGTGTTCCAGAAGGGCGGGATGAATCTCAAAATATTGAGATTCATCGTTGGTCGACGCCCCGGGTTTTTGATTTCGATCCACTGGATCATATCGAGTTGGGTGCTCGATTGGGTGGAATGGATTTTGAGGCGGCGGTTAAAATCGCCGGAGCCCGTTTTGTCACGCTCAAAGGCCCTCTCGCACGATTGCAGCGGGCCCTCACCCAATTCATGCTGAATCTCCATACGGAAGCCCACGGTTACCTGGAGACTTATGTTCCCTTGATGGTGAATGCGGAAAGCCTGAGGGGGACCGGGCAGCTTCCAAAGTTTGAAGCCGATCTCTTCAAGCTCAATGTGGACCCGCCTTATTATCTCATTCCGACAGCCGAAGTCCCCGTCACCAATCTGGTCCGCGATGAGATTATTGAGGCGATCAGCCTCCCTTTGAGGTTTGTGTCCCACACCCCTTGCTTTAGAAGTGAGGCAGGATCCTATGGCAAGGACACTCGGGGTATGATCCGTCAGCATCAGTTTGAAAAGGTGGAGTTGGTTCAGATTACGGCGCCTGAAGATTCTGAGGCAGCCCATGAGGCCTTAACCCAGCATGCAGAAGAGGTCCTTCAACAGTTGGGACTTCCTTATCGTCGGATGCTGCTCTGTGCGGGCGATACCGGATTTTCTTCCGCCAAAACCTATGATCTTGAGGTCTGGCTGCCAGGACAGAATGCCTATCGCGAAATATCCTCATGCAGTAATTTTCGAGACTTCCAGGCTCGAAGGCTGATGGCGCGTTGGCGTAATCCTGAGACATTAAAGCCAGAACTGGTCCATACCGTGAATGGCTCTGGCCTTGCAGTTGGGCGGACGCTGATCGCAGTTCTTGAAAATTACCAGAGGGCCGATGGCAAGGTCGAAGTGCCTGAGGTCCTTAGGCCTTATATGGGCGGCGTGAGCGAAATCGGATGAGCTTTTTTTTTCCTGGTGAGCCTAGCGCTCAGAATGATGGTCCTAAGCCACAGCCTTCTGCGCCGAGGCTCATTGAGGTTTTAGGGCCTTATTTGGATCCCATGATCCTACAAGCACTCAATAGCGATCCGCCTCAAGTGAAGCCCCCTGCTGAGACGGATCCCGTCAAGACCTTGAAGGATGTCAATCTGAGAAAGGTTCTTGTGGCTGCGGCACAAGCCCCCCTTCCACTCGAGGCCCCAAAGACCGACCCCCGCCTCAGCTGGCTCGCTTTTTACCTTGAGGGGGCCGTCTTGGCGGCTGAGGAGAGCGTGCAACGGCTTTGGGGGTGTCTCCTCGCGAATGAAATCCATG
>JBEIRQ010000169.1:0-4242 GCA_040375885.1 Methylococcus sp. | reverse complement strand
CTAGCTTCGGCAACCTGATTGGCCGGGATCTTTGCCCGGACATCGCCCGCTAAAAAGCCTTGCCTGGCGAGGCAAAGGCCTCGCCGCTCAATGAAGAACCCCCGAATTAAACCTCGGGGGTTTTTTTATCCGACCTCCCGTGATTATCGCCATGGCTCAATGAATTCCAGCATGGACGTCAACGACTCGGGCCAAGACACGGGCCTCACTCCAGGACTCGAAGCGGCTACTCGAAAAGAAGCCCTTAGCCCGGCATCCAAGATAAGACCCTTTAGCCCCTTGAGATACCCCTCATCATCACCCACCTGAAAGATCCAGCCGGTCTTTCCGTGTTCTACTAAGAGAGAGGCATCACCCACATCCGTGGTCACGATCGGCAACCCTAACGCCGCGGCCTCCGCTAAGGCCATGCCATAAACTTCTTCGGCGCTAAAACAAGCAAATAAATCGATGTCCGCCAAAAGCCTAGCCATCGCCGCCTGAGCGAGGGCATCGTGAAGGGTGACTCGCTGACTGAGATTCAATTGCTTGAGTGAGGCGATAAAATCATTTCGATAAGCCGGCGCACCGAGACCACTCACCACATGCCAATGCCAATCGCCAGGGCAGCCCGCCAACATCTCAAGTAACGGCAACAGCCGCTTGCCGGGGACCAAGCCCGCAACGGTCGCGATCTGAGCCACACCCTGCTGGGAGCTGTGCTGAAGCGATGACCGCGCCGCAATAAAGTCTTCACTGACTCCAGGAATCACCAGCCCACAGGGCTTTTGAGGCCAAAGACCCTGGATCCTCTGTCGCGCGTTGACCCCTGTCGTTATAACGAAGTCAACCTGAGCCACGACGCGATCGAATTGTGCGCGCCACCGAAGGCGTTCGGCCGCCTCAACCAGAGGGTTTTCAAAGGGAAGGAAATGAATGAAAAGCCCGTGAGAGCCCTGAAGGGAGGTCATCCCAGAGCCCGCCAATAAAGGAATATCCAGACTGTCCCAAAGGAACACGGAGGCCTCAGCGCCCTCACCTTTCAGCACCTGATCGGAGGTCAGTGCCCGAAGAGGAACCCCTGACCCTTCAGCCTCAAGGATCATCCGCTGATTGAAAAGATGCCCTCCCGACACCTGACCCGCCATTTCCTGACAAACCAAGACAAAGGGGCGCTGATGGGGCGGGGTCACCCGAACCTCTGGGGTATTGCTATCATCATCGAAGATTCCTCATCCCTTGCCGCCCCGACACCATGAACGAACGACTCTCTCTCTGGACCCGCCAACACGCCACCTTAATGGCCATGGGGGTTTTAGCCTTTATGCTCGAACGATCAAGCCTCCCCCTGTTAGCGATAGCGGGGGGCTCCATGCTGGGTCTTCTGATTCGCTTTCGGGGGAGTTATACCCCAAACAAGGGCTTTGGCGCCGGCAACGTTCTGACACTCATCAGAGCCACGCTTGCATTAGTCCTGATGGCAAAAAACGACCTTTCTCTGGCGTTAACCGGAGCGGCCATCATGATAGCGCTCCTCAGCGATGGCCTCGATGGCTGGATCGCCAGAAAGTCTGGCATGGCCTCTCCTTTTGGCGACGTCTTTGATCAGGAAAGTGATGCGCTACTCTTTTTGTCGATTTGCCTCTTGCTGATCGCCGAGCGGCAGGTAGGCCTCTGGATTCTCTTGCCTGCAAGCTATCGCTATCTCTTTATTCTCTTCTGTCGCAGCATCAAACCAACCGAAGAGGCGATTCAAGGAACCTGGCTCACCCGAGCGATTGGCATCACCTCGGTGATGGCTTTGGCGATCTGCCTTGCACCCATCGTCACTGATCAAGGTGTCTATTGGACCGCCAGTGCCGTCACCGTGCTTCTATCCCTGTCCTTCCTAAAGTCCGGATTTCTGCTTTACCGGACCTCCCCCACTGGCGGATCAGATTTCTAAAAGGACCTCTCGAATTGAGACCCCACGATTGCCCCAACAAGCCGCCCAAACAAAAAATACGTCCCTATTGAGCTCAATGCATAGACGGTATAGATATCTGGGCATCATCGTGAAGAAGACGCTCAATCCCGCTGATTGGATTCGGCCGAATTATAAGACCTAGTTAAAAGAGCCAATCCTTTAAGGAACCTAACCCTACCCAAAGAGCTTGTCAGGTTTCCCCCACTTAAAGATCGGAAGGAGCCTTATTCTTTCGACAGCGATCGGAGCAGAATTGAACTGAAGCCCAATTTTTGGCCCATGATTTCCGCCAGACCATGACCCGACCACAGGTCTTACAGAGCTTTCGGAGGAGGGTGGACTTATTCCCTTTAAAATCCTCTGCAGCACCCTTTTTTTCGATCTTCATCTGTTCCCGATGGTTTAAGGTTTGAACCACGTTCCTTTACTATCCGACCGCCATTGAATTCGTAAATTCCTAGCCATGGAGATTCACCCCCCATGAGAAACTTGATTCTGGTCCTAGGCGATCAGCTCAATCTTGATGCTTCCGCCTTTGATGGCTTTGACCCCCTGATGGATCAAATCTGGATGGCGGAGGTCAGGGAAGAGTGCACCGAGGTGTGGTCCAGCAAGCCGAGGATTGCCGTTTTCCTAGCCGCCATGCGCCATTTCAGAGCGAGACTGGAGGCGAAGGGCTGGCCCTTTGAATACCGAAACCTCGAAGACCCAGAAAATCTCGGCACGCTGCCACTAGAACTTAACACTGCGATTCAGCGGCACTCACCTCGCCAACTCATCATGACGGCACCGGGCGATTGGCGGGTGCTTCAGGAGATCAAGGCGGTTGCCCATCGGCACGATCTTTTTCTTGAAATCAGGGATGACCGCACCTTTTTTACAACCGTTCACGACTTTGTAGCGTTTACCTCAGGTCGGCGCCAGATCCGAATGGAGTATTGGTACCGCGCCCTTCGAAAGCAGCATGACATCCTGATGGAAAACGGGGAACCCGTGGGCGGTCAGTGGAACTTTGATGCGGATAATCGCAAAAGTTTTGGCAAAGAGGGCCCGAAAGAATCGCAGAAGCCAATGGGGTTTGCCCCAGACCCCATAACACAAACGGTTTTGGCTCTGGTTCAAGAGCGATTTCCTGATCATCCAGGATCCCTGAATGACTTCAGTTGGCCCATGACACCGGAAGAGGCCGATCAGGCGCTCACCGATTTTCTGGACCATCGACTGGCCCTTTTCGGTCCCTATGAGGATGCCATGTGGCAGGGAGAACCGTACCTTTTTCACTCACAGCTTTCTATGGCCATGAATCTTAAGCTCTTGTCTGCTCGGGAGGTCGTCCGTGCGGTTGAAGCGCGCTATCGGGAGGGAGCCATTGCCCTGTCGTCGGCCGAGGGCTTTATACGGCAGGTTCTGGGTTGGCGAGAATATGTTAGAGGCATCTACTGGACCAAGATGCCGGCCTATCAGCAGCTGAATGCACTGGCCGCTTCTCAGGATCTTCCAGGATTCTTTTGGACCGGTGAGACCTCGATGAATTGCCTTTCCCAATGTCTCAGTCAAAGCCTTAACCTAGGCTATGCGCACCACATTCAAAGGCTCATGGTCATCGGCTTATATGCCCTTCTTTTTGGCGTGCGGCCAGATGCCGTTCATGAATGGTTTCTTGCCGTCTATGTTGATGCGGTGGAATGGGTCGAACTTCCAAATACGCTTGGGATGGGGCAGTTTGGAGATGGCGGCTTTATGGCAAGTAAGCCCTATATCGCGAGCGGCCAATACATTCATCGGATGAGTAATTACTGTGCATCCTGCACCTATGACTCAAAGCAGCGAGTTGGCCCAAAGGCCTGTCCTTATACAACGCTTTACTGGGATTTTCTGATACGGCATCGCGACCAGCTGTCCTCCAATCCACGAATGGGTATGCAATTCAAAAATTTGGCATCGATCGCCCCCGCACTTCAAGAAGAGATCAAGGTGCAGGCACGACAACATCGAGAGCTCGTTTTGCAGGAGGCTGCGTCAACCCCTTTGAGTGGGTTGAACCCTCATCCAAAAGATCACCCGACCTAAAAAGGCGATCAAAGTTCTGGCCATACTAAACGCCAGTCAACCTCTAAAGCCTCAGATCTGGAGATACCTAGCCTATCTTCTGCCCCAGCAGGTCTATTTGATGCACGATCAAACCCAAGGCTTGCTGACGGAGCTGCGCTAATCGCCCTGAATACCAGGCGTTGAGGGTCTCCGGATCAAACAGCGACGACCTTGAAGCCTCCTCCCAAATCATCTCCAGCAAAGCT
>JBEIRQ010000183.1:0-3835 GCA_040375885.1 Methylococcus sp. | reverse complement strand
TCCATGCTGCCACCCAGCGCCAGCCGACGCTTGCGGAGGGCTTCGATATCTCGCATGAAACCAAAGGTTCTGGCGCGACTCACTTCCTTGACGAAAGAGGTTGAGGAGAAATCGATACTGGCCGTCTGAACATCCTCGCTGAACGCGGGATGATCAAAATCAATGGTAAAGGAGACCTTAAACCCCTCATAAGGCTCGAAGCTGGCCCACTTGTCACCATCTTGAACCCGAATCGGCTTTTTAATTCTGATGAACCGCTTAGCGGCATTCTGCTCCTCAACACCCGCCGACTGGATCAGGAAAACAAACGGTCCAGCACTGCCGTCCATGATCGGCACTTCAGGCGCACTGACATCAATATAGGCATTGTCAATGCCAAGTCCCGCCAGCGCCGAAAGAAGATGTTCTACCGTAGAAACCCGAACGTCATCCTTGATCAGTGTGGTCGAAAGGGTGGTGTCGCCCACATTCTGCGGCGTAGCATGGATATCAACGGGTTCAGGCAAGTCCACACGGCGAAACACGATCCCGGTGTTGGGCGCAGCCGGCCTGAGTGAAAGATAGACTTTTTCACCGGTATGGAGGCCAACGCCCGTTGCCTTGATAATGTTCTTGAGGGTTCTTTGCCGGATCATAAGAGGTTCTCCTGATCGTATGTGCTGTGACGGGTTCGCTGAAGACTCAGTGAACCCGCCTCCTTAAAGTGAATCGGGGCGGTCTTTAAAGAGCCGCCCCGGTGAGAGCTTAGTCGGCCTGACGACGCAGGAAGGCCGGTATATCGAGATATTCAAGATCCATGTCCCTTTCCTTTTTAGCCTCAGAGCGGGGCTCCAGCTGGGAGTGCTTCCGGGCCACCGCGGGACGTCGCGCCATCTCGGTGTAATCAATTTCACCCGTATTCTTTGGAACAATCTTGAGGGTTGGCTCACTGGCTGCCCTTGCGCCAGAAAGACCCGTGGCGACCACCGTGACCCTGATTTCATCATGAAGATCTGGATCGATGACGGTGCCGATCACGACCGCGGCATCGTCTGATGCAAATTCACGGACCACATTACCCACCTCGTCAAACTCGCCAATGGCCATATCCATGCCGCCGGTGATGTTGACCAGAATGCCGCGGGCTCCCTGCAGATTGATATCCTCTAAGAGCGGGCTTGCAATGGCCGCTTCAGCCGCTTCGCGGGCACGATTTTCACCATGCCCAACGCCGGTACCCATCATGGCCAGTCCCATCTCGGACATAATGGTGCGGACATCGGCGAAGTCGACATTGATCAGACCGGGCCGGGTAATCAGATCGGCAATCCCCTGGACCGCACCCAGAAGAACATCGTTAGCAGCCCCAAACGCCTTCACCAAGCTAATATCCTTCCCCAAAACCGGGAGCAGCTTTTCATTGGGGATGGTGATCAATGAATCGACAAACTGGCTCAGCTCATCAATCCCCTTCTCGGCCATGTCGCGGCGGCGCTTACCTTCAAAAGCAAACGGCTTGGTGACCACGGCAACCGTCAAAATACCCGCTTCACGGGCGATTTCGGCGATCACAGGAGCGGCGCCGGTACCCGTACCACCGCCCATGCCCGCGGTAATGAACACCATGTCAGCCCCTTCGAGAACCTCAAGAATTCGATCACGATCATCGAGGGCGGCCTGACGGCCGATATCTGGGTTGGCACCGGCACCAAGGCCTTTGGTCAGGGCATTTCCAAGCTGAATGACCGATCGAGCCTGGAGACTTTTCAGCGCCTGAGCATCCGTATTGGCACAGATAAAGTCGACACCATCGACCTGGCTATTGACCATATGATTGACGGCATTGCCACCACCCCCACCGACACCGATGACCTTAATGACGGCATTTTGACTGTAGGAATCGACGATCTCGAATTTCATTTCACCACCCCTCTGATTGAATGCTTGTTCAAAAATTTCCAGTGAACCAGTTTTTCATCTTGGCCCACATCCCCCGGAACCCCGGCCCCTTTGCTCCATGATGCTCCCCCTGCTGATACTGCTGCTGACCGAACAGCAATAACCCCGCTCCGGTTGCATACGCCGGATTTCGCACCACCTCGTTCAGCCCCATGATCGATTGAGGCATCCCAATGCGAACGGGAACATGAAAGATTTCTTCTGCCAACTCGGTTAATCCTTCAACCCTTGCGCTGCCCCCACTCAAAACGATCCCGGCAGCAATCAGATCCTCGAAACCACTTCGCCTTAATTCAGCCTGCACCAAGAGCAGCAACTCTTCGTAGCGTGGCTCAACAATCTCGGCCAGATTCAAACGTGAGATCTGGCGAATGGGGCGCTCACCAATACTCGGCACCTCAATTAAATCCTCAAGGCTTGCGAGCTGTGTCAGCGCACAGGCATGCTTCATTTTTATGTCTTCGGCAAACTGGGTGGGCGTCCTCAGAGCGACGGCAATGTCGTTAGTGACCTGATCCCCCGCGATGGGAATCACCGCCGTGTGCCGGATCGCGCCATCGGTAAAAACGGCAATATCCGTCGTCCCACCACCAATATCGACCAGACAGACACCCAGATCCTTCTCATCATCCGTTAGAACGGCTGCACTGGATGCCAACTGCTCCAGAATAATATCCTGAACCTCAAGGCCGCAGCGACGAATGCACTTCACAATATTTTGGGCGGCACTGACCGCTCCAGTCACGATGTGAACACGGGCCTCGAGACGAATCCCTGACATGCCCACTGGCTCCTTAATGCCCTCCTGACGGTCAATCACATATTCTTGCGGGAGAATATGCAGAATCTTCTGATCGGCAGGGATGGCCACTGCCCGAGCGGAATCGATCACGCGATCGAGATCACCCTGGGTGACCTCCTTGTCCTTGATCGCCACAATCCCGTGTGAGTTCATACTCATGATGTGACTACCGGCGATGCCGGCATAAACTGAGTTGATGCGGCAACCTGCCATCAATTCCGCTTCATCGACCGCCCGCTGAATCGATTGAACCGTCGTTTCAAGGTTAACCACCACACCCTTCTTAAGGCCTTTGGAAGGGTGTGTGCCCAGACCGACGACTTCGATATCCCCATCAGGGTTGATTTCCCCGACGATGCAGGCCACCTTTGAGGTCCCGATATCCAAGCCCACAATCAGATTGCGGTCTGATTTTTTTGCCATCAAATCTATGTCCGTTTGTAAGGTTTTTATAGCGTAATGTTAACCGTTTTTTGGCTCTGCCTGAAGCTTTCCCTTGAGTCCCTTGGTATCCGCGGGGGGAAGCAACTTCCAACTGATCGCAAGACCGCGTGGATAGCGAAGATCGACCGACGCCATCATCGCATCACGGCTTTCCCTGATCTTCGGTAAGAGCGCCAGCAATCGATCTGTGGCCGCCATGGGATTCTGGCTGCCGTAACGAACCTCAAGACCACTCTCAAGGGTCGCCGTCCAGGCCAGCCGGCCACTTAAGGTCAGGGCCACCAAATGATCGCCACTCGGAGCAAAGCGTTGCTCAAGCTGTTGCTGCATCGCGATCACCTCTTGTTCGCGCCCTAAAGGGCCATCCAGTAACACGAGTGAATTAAATCCCACAGGGGAAGAAGGCTGATCAAACACCTCGCCTGTCGCCGCAACCAATCGATCATGACCCCAACGGGCATAAGGCTGAAACTCTTCAAGGTCAACCACCAGGGTATCGGGCCACACCCTTGAAACCTTCACCGCCCTGACCCAAGGGATATTCTTCATCGTCGTTTCGACATTGTGGAGATCAAGGGTCAGAAAACTGGTCTTGAGCACAGGCCGCAACGCGCCCTCTATTTGGTTTGGATCAATCCCATCGAAAGGACC
>JBEIRQ010000373.1:0-2017 GCA_040375885.1 Methylococcus sp. | reverse complement strand
GGTTTCTAGTGATAGGGCGAACTCCCGTGGGCCCGACAGGCGGCGATAAAACCTCGCTTCTCCTCACGTTGCAGAATCATCCTGGCGCTCTTTATGGGGTTCTTGAGCCTTTTGCTCGTCATGGCATCAGCATGAGCAAGATCGAGTCGCGCCCTTCACGAAAGGCGGCGTGGGATTATGTTTTTTTTGTGGATGTGGAAGGGCATCTCAATGATCAATCTTTGGACCTAGCGCTCAAGGAAGTTGCCGAAAACGTCACGCTTCTCAAGATTCTCGGCTCTTACCCCAGAGCCATTGACTGAACGATTGGATGTTAACCATGGATTTTACTGACCTTGCCGTTCCTGCAGTCCGCCAATTGGTGCCTTATATTCCTGGGAAGCCCATTTCAGAACTAGAACGGGAGATTGGGCGCTCATCCATCGTCAAATTAGCTTCGAATGAAAATCCATTAGGACCTAGCCCACGAGCGCTCGCGGCCATGAGCGCGGTGTGCGAGGACCTTCATCTCTATCCTGATGGGGGTGGATTTTCACTCAAAGCAGCCTTGTCAAAACACCTCAGCGTCGATGCCGAAAGGATCACTCTCGGCAATGGGTCGAACGATGTGCTTGATATTCTCGCAAGGACCTTCCTTGGGGAGGGAGTTTCGGCCGTATTCTCTGAATACGCTTTCGCGGTTTATTCCATTATCACGCAGGCGGTTGGCGCCAAAGCACATATTGCCAAAGCGCATGATGGATCCGTTGGGCCCCGATATGGTCATGATCTCGGGGCGTTTCTTAAAGCTATTCAAAAGGATACCCGAGTCGTTTTCATTGCCAACCCTAACAATCCAACAGGAACGTTCCTGACCAGACCCCAATTGGCTTCCTTTTTGAAGGATGTCCCTCAGCACATCATTGTCGTGATCGATGAAGCGTACTTTGAATATGTCGAAGATCCCAATTATCCCAATGCGCTCGATTGGATTGAGGCTTATCCAAATCTTGTCGTGAGCCGGACCTTCTCCAAAGCCTATGGTCTTGCAGGACTTCGGGTGGGCTATACCGTCTCCCATCCAGACTTAGCTGCCTTAATGAATCGCGTTCGTCAACCTTTTAACGTGAATACGTTGGCGCTGGTTGCTGCTGAAGCATCCCTCCGTGATGAGACGCATCTTGATAATACGGTGACCCTTAACCGATTGGGTCTTAAGACCGTGAGTGAGGCTCTCTTGGCGCGGGGATTTGACATCATCCCATCGGTAGGTAACTTCGTAAGCTTTGATCTCGGTGTTCCCTCAGGTCCGATCTATTCAGCGCTCCTTCATGCGGGCGTCATTGTGCGGCCAATCGGGAATTATGGCTTGCCTAATCACCTCAGAGTGTCGCTTGGAACGCCGGATGAAAATCAACTGTTTTTAGAGGCTTTGGATCAGGTTATGCCTCGATGATTGAACGTCTTTGCATTGTTGGTGTTGGCCTTATTGGCGGATCTTTGGCACTTGCCCTTAAAGCGGCCGGGAATGTACGTGAAGTGGTGGGTGTTGATCACGATCAAATAAACCTCAATGAGGCCTTGCGGTTAGGCATTATAGATCGGGGTGAGATGGATCTGGTTGAAGGTGTAATAGGAGCGGATCTCGTCGTCTTTGCTGCACCCGTTGGCGCCATGCCGAACATCTTCAAGACCCTCCAGCCGGTCTGGAACTCTGAGGTGATCTATACCGATACGGGCAGCACGAAGGGCGATGTTATTGCCAGTTTGGTTGAGGTCTTTGGGGGGGTCCCTAAAAACTTCGTCCCCGGTCATCCTATCGCAGGGGCGGAGAGATCTGGGGCAGCCTCCGCCTCATCCGACCTTTTTAAGGGCCGCCGAGTCATCTTGACGCCCATGGTCACAACGTCGTCAAAGGCCCTTCAAACGGTTGAAAGGCTCTGGCACGACGTCGGTTCCTGCGTTCATGAGATGGAGGCGACGCACCATGATCAGGTTCTAGCAGCAACCAGCCATCTTCCTCACGTGCTCGCTTTCG
>JBEIRQ010000243.1:0-3165 GCA_040375885.1 Methylococcus sp. | reverse complement strand
TGGACCGATGATTTCTCAAACCTCTTCCGCGTCCTAAAGTAAGACATCCATGATGGACCTCTTGACCCCTGATAACCCCAGAATCTTGATTGAATATGGTCATGAGAATGGCGACCATTTCCTTGTGGACTATCATGGAGAGAGATCAAAGTTAGCGATTCAGCGGGAACTCACACGCCTTCGACAAAGCGGCGATGTCTGGGCGAGGGCCCTCATAGAGGCTCAGGACCCCCTCTTCGGCCACATTGGGGTGAATATTTTGACCGATGAAAAGGTTCCCTGGCCACAGACCCCAGCACTTCACTCCAAAGAGCACGGTACCTGACCCCCATCGCTAGGTCGTCTGCGGTCCTAAGGCCTAAAGAGGATTCATCCGTGACAGCACCCAACGGGCTTCTCCAGCGCCCCTTTTCACCGGCCTGCGAACGAAATCGTGAGCCGATTTTGGAGGTCTTGAGGATTTATTTCAAAGATCAACATCGGATTCTTGAAATCGGCAGCGGAACCGGCCAACACGCGGTCTACTTTGGACAGGGGCTACCCCACCTTTTATGGCAAGCGTCAGACCGAGCAGATAATCTTCCTGGGATTCGTCTCTGGCTCGATGAAGCAAACCTTGAGAACACCCCCGCCCCCATAACCCTCGATGTAAAAGCGCTTTGGCCTCCCCAAACCTTTGACGGCCTGTTCACGGCGAACACCCTTCATATCATGGCCTGGCCAGAGATTGAGGCCTTTTTTGAGGGCATGGACCACGTTCTGAGCGAAGATGCCGTAGGAATCATCTATGGTCCCTTCAATCACAAAGGGAGATTCACCAGCCCGAGCAATGCTCAATTTGATGCCTGGCTTAAAAGCCAAGCACCCCATCAGGGAATCCGTGATCTTGAGGCCATTCTCTCGCTGGCCGAGGAACACCGCTTTAAGCTCTTTGAAACGGTCGATATGCCTTCCAATAACCAATCCCTCATTTTTAAGCGCCGCCGTGCCAACCTCAGGTAACCGTATGAATAGCCCTACCATTTGGGTCGATGCCGATGCCTGCCCTAAAGCCATTAAAGACATCCTTTTTCGCGCCGCAGAAAGAACCCCGATTCAGCTGACCCTCATTGCCAATCAGGAGATCGCCATCCCACCCTCCCGCTTCATTTCTATGCATCGGGTCGCCAAAGGTTTTGATGTCGCTGACAACGAAATCATTAAGCGGCTGATTCCTGGCGATTTGGTCATCACCGGTGACATTCCTCTAGCCGCAGAAGTCATTGCAAAAGGGGGTGAGGCTTTGAATCCCCGGGGGGAGGCCTACACCAGGGACAATATCAGGGCTAGGCTCAACATGAGGGACTTCATGGAAACGCTCCGCGCCAGTGGCCTCCAGACGGGGGGGCCACCACCACTTGGCGCAGCGGAGAAACAGGCCTTCGCCAATCAGCTGGATGGATACATCAGCCGAATGCAACGAGCGGCCAGGGAGGCTGTCTTACCGAAGACATAATGAATGGGTATGTCCCTGTTTCCTTTCATCCATCAGAGTGGCTTCATGTCTTCGTCCATCAAATCCTTGATCACCCTCGTTCTGTCTGCTGGCCTATTACCCTCGGTCACCTTCGCCGTCCCAGAGGCACCCCATCTCGCACCACGAACGGTCAGCACTAAAACCCCCATCAAACATGTCATTATGGTGGTGGGTGAAAATGTGACGTTCGACACCCTTTATGGGACCTACCTTCCGAGGAAAGGGCAAAAGGTAAATAACCTCCTATCCCAACGTATCGTGACCGCGGATGGGCAACCCGGGACGCGCTATAAGAAGGCGGTTCAAAGTAAGGTCAGCAACTCCTCAGGGCTTTACGATCTTGATCCCTATCGAACCGGCGTCCTTGAGAAGCTTCCTGAGCCTACTCTGATTGGAGCCTATGACCCCAATACGCTTCAACTCTATGGACCCATTCCAGACCCGAGATTTCAGAATCTAACAACCAACGGCCCCTTCCAGATCACCCAGTATTCAACCTACAGCAGTGGTCTCGGTGACCCGGCCCATCGATTCTTCCAGATGTGGCAACAAACGGGTGGGACGAATAAAAAATTGGACCTCTATTCGTGGGTTGCCAGCACCATCGGCACCGGAAGCGCTACCCCTGGGGTCAAGGTGGGCGATACAGGTCAAGGCGGCGAATTAATGGGCTTTTTCAACATGAACGCCGGCGATGCCCCCGTTTTCAAGAAGTTAGCCGACGCCTGGGCGATCAGTGACAACTATCATCAGTCCATCATGGGCGGCACTGGGGCTAATTTCTTTGCGCTGGCGACAGGTGATGTCGCGGTCTACAACCAAAATAATCAACCAGCAGTCCCGCCGACCAATCAGATCGAAAACCCCAACCCCACCCTAGGCACCGACAACTTCTACACCAATGATGGTTATGCCGGGGGCTCCTATGTGAACTGTTCGGACGCCAGTCAGCCAGGGGTTGCGCCCATCCTCTCAGTCCTTGAAAAGAAGCACCGGCAGAGCCGCTGTGAAAATGGTGCTTACTACCTCGTTAATAACTACGACCCACCCTATAGCTTTGATGGCAAACCACAGGCTCTGGGGGCCGACAAATTCGTTTTCCCACCCCAGGTCGTCCCCACGATCGGCGAATTGATGAGCAAGAACGGCGTGAGCTGGCGTTGGTATACCGGTGGTCGCGATGACGCCGATATAACCGGGGATCCACTTTACCAGGCCGCAATTTATCCCCAAGTCTTTGCCGCCCTAAAAAAGCTTTATCCCCAGGGTACCCCCGACAGCGTGATTGCTCCCGTAGCCACGGTGCAGGCGATCAAAACGGCGCGGCCCTACCTCTATAACAGCATCGGCGACCCCATCAATGCCTCGGCCCTAGTCAATGCCGACCCTAGCATCAAATCGAACCTCAAAGGCCTTTCAAGCTTTATGGCAGACGTTGCCAGCGGCAATCTTCCAGAAGTCTCGTTTGTCGTCCCCAAAAACATGGACAGCGGTCATCCCGGCTACTCTGCGCCCGCCCGCTATGAGGCTTTTTTGTCAGACCTCATCACCAAAGTTCAGGCGTCGAAGAACTGGGGCGATACCGCGATCGTGATCACCACGGATGAAGGTGGCGGCTACTTCGACACCGGCGCCATCCAGAATATCGA
>JBEIRQ010000164.1:0-4350 GCA_040375885.1 Methylococcus sp. | reverse complement strand
CACCTTGTCCGAATGGAAGGGACGTGTCGTGGTGGTTAACTTCTGGGCAACTTGGTGTCCCCCATGCCGTGAGGAAATGCCGGATTTTGCAGCGATCCAAAGCGAATTCGAGCGGCAGGGCTTATCTTTCATTGGTATTGCTATTGATGATCCTTTGGTCGTCAAGGCGTATCTCGCCGAACATCCCGTCAATTACCCTATTCTCGTGGGTGGTAGCGATGTCCCGGCTTGGGCAGATAGTCTCGGTAACGAGATCTCGGCGCTCCCCTTTTCAGTTGTTCTCGATCGAAAAGGTCAGCTGAGACATGCCCATATTGGGCGTTTTCATCATCAGCAGATCTTGGATCAGGTCAAGCCGCTGTTGACGCCTGAATGAAGTAGGAAGACATCGCCATTTTGATGTGAAATCGTTATTTCATGGACAAAATCTCTTATTTTCTGCAAAATAACGAGGTTTTATGCGACTTTTCGGAGTGCTAACGACCCTTCATGGCCAAACTTCTTGTCCTTAATGGTCCGAACCTTAATCTGCTCGGTCTTCGTGAGCCTTCAATCTATGGCCGCGAGAGTCTTTCTGAGATTGAAACCCGCCTCATGGAGTCGGCTCGGCAGCGAGGCCATGATATTGAATGCTTCCAAAGTAATGCGGAGTCTTCCTTGATTGATCGCATCCATCTTGCCTATCGGGAGAGTGTGGATGTCATTCTGATTAACCCTGGTGCTTTGACGCATACCAGTATCGCGCTCCGCGATGCCTTTCTCTCGACGAAAATCCCCTTCATCGAGATCCATTTATCGAATGTGCACGCCCGCGAGGACTTCCGTCACCGTTCTTATCTCTCCGATATAGCCCTCGGGGTTATTTTGGGGCTCGGTCCGATGGGTTATTCGCTCGCGCTTGAGGCCGCTCTCAACACCATCCATTTACAGCAAGGTCAATAACACATGGATATTCGAAAAATAAAAAAATTGATCGACATGATCGGCGAGTCTGATGTGGCCGAAATCGAGATCCACGAGGGCGAGGAGTCGGTGAGGATTAGTCGTCAGAGTACGATCGCTCCCCAACCCATCGCCTATGCCCAGGCCCCGGTCGCACCAGCTCCTGTCGTTGAAGCCAAGAAAGGTGAGGCGGATCCTTTGACGGGCCATATTGTCCGTTCGCCGATGGTTGGAACCTTTTATCGCTCTTCGACGCCAGGTGCGAAGGTCTTTGTTGAATTGGGTCAGCGGGTTGAGGCCGGCGAGACGCTTTGCATCATTGAGGCCATGAAGATTCTGAATCAGATTGAGGCTGATGTGTCCGGGAAAATCACCAAGATTTTGGTCGATAACTCCCAGCCCGTTGAATATAACCAGCCCTTGTTTGTGATCGAGTAAGTCGACACCCCGCAAGGCCCCCCGCAGCCTGGACCATTGAAATCACATCATGATCGGTAAAATTTTGATCGCTAATCGGGGCGAAATCGCCCTAAGGATTCTGCGCGCCTGCCGAGAACTCGGTATAAAGGCGGTGGCTGTGCATTCTGAGGCAGACCGCGACCTGAAACATGTCCGCCTGGCGGATGAATCGGTTTGCATCGGTCCCGCCTCGTCCAAAGAGAGTTACCTTAATGTTCCGGCGATTATCAGTGCCGCTGAAGTCACTGATTCCGAGGCCATCCATCCAGGGTATGGCTTTCTCTCTGAAAACGCGGACTTCGCCGAGAAAGTCATTCAGAGCGGCTTCATTTTCATTGGCCCTCGTCCTGAAACCATCCGCGTGATGGGGGATAAAGTGGCTGCCATCGCGGCCATGAAGAGTGCCGGTATTCCCTGCATTCCAGGTTCTGATGGCCCCCTTGGCGATGATCCAGAGGAAAATATGGCGATTGCCCGCCGTATTGGCTTTCCGATCATCATCAAAGCCGCCGGTGGCGGGGGCGGCCGCGGCATGCGGGTGGTCCACAGCGAGGCCCATCTCATGGCCGCCATTACGCTGACTAAGGGTGAAGCAGGGGCTGCCTTTGGTAATGATATGGTCTACATGGAAAAGTTTCTTGAAAACCCAAGGCATGTCGAATTTCAAGTGATTGCCGATAGCCATGGCCACTGCGTCCATCTGGGTGAACGTGATTGCTCGATGCAGCGTCGCCACCAAAAGGTGGTGGAAGAAGCGCCTGCGCCTGGGATCAGCGAAGAAAAGCGTCAGGAGATGGGCGCGCGGTGCGTGAAGGCGTGCCTTGAGATCGGTTACCTTGGGGCCGGAACGTTCGAGTTCCTCTACCAAGACGGTGAGTTTTATTTCATCGAAATGAATACCCGGGTTCAAGTCGAGCACCCTGTGACTGAAATGGTGACGGGCTTTGATATCGTGAAGGAACAGCTGCTGGTGGCTTCCGGTGAAAAGTTGTCCTTTGTTCAATCGGATGTCCGCCTTCGTGGCCATGCCGTTGAGTGCCGAATCAATGCGGAGGATGCCCGGACCTTTATTCCAAGCCCTGGGCTCATTGAGCAGTTTCATATGCCAGGTGGCCCAGGGGTTCGTGTTGAGACCCATATCTACAATGGTTATCGGGTTCCTCCCTATTACGACTCCATGATTGGCAAGCTGATCGCCCATGGTGAAGATCGTCAGAGCGCGCTCGCCAGGATGCGAACGGCGCTGAACGAAATGGTGATCGGCGGCATTAACTGTAATATCCCGCTGTTGCTGGACATTATCAATGATCCGGGCTTTGAAGCGGGTGGTCAGAACATCCACTACCTCGAAAAAAAGCTCGGCCTCAAACATTGAGATGTGGCGCCAACTGGTCGCAACGGTTGACATTGTCCACGCTGAAGCGGTCAGCGATTGGTTCATGGCGGAGGGGGCTTTGTCGGTTAGTCTTGAAGACGCTGCCGATCAGCCCCTGTTTGAGCCGCCGCCAGGTGAAACACCGCTTTGGAATGTGACGCGGGTCATCGGTCTTTTTGATTCTGCGACCGACGATCGTCTCATCGCCCTCAAAGCGCGTGCTTTATTTGGTGAACAACTCCTCAATTTGACCTTCGAAAACCTCGAGGATCAGGTCTGGGAGAGGGCTTGGATGGCGCACTTTAAGCCGATGTGTTTTGGCCAGAGGCTATGGATTTGTCCCACTGGATTTGAGCCGCCGGAACCTAACGCCGTCAATGTTATCCTGGATCCGGGGTTGGCCTTTGGGACCGGAACCCATCCAACGACAGCGCTTTGTCTTGCTTGGCTCGATGGTCTTGATCTCAAGGAAAAACGAGTCCTCGATTATGGTTGTGGCTCAGGCATCCTGGCGATTGCGGCTTTAAGGCTTGGCGCCTCATCGGCGATGGGGATTGATATTGATCCTCAGGCCCTAACGGCGAGTCTTGATAATGCTGAAAAGAATGGGGTGGCCGACCGACTTCGACTGGGGCTCCCTGACTTCCCGAGGGGGGCGCCCTGTGAGGTGGTTCTGGCAAACATACTCGCGGGCCCTCTGGTGAGCCTTCGGGACGATATTCTAGGCTCCCTCGGGGTGGGCGGGCTTTTGGCGCTCTCTGGGATTTTGCGGGAGCAGGCCCCTGATATTCAGGCCGCCTATGAGGCTTTGGTCGACTTCGATCCCCCTCAGTACCAGGAGGACTGGGCGCTTTTAACCGGTCAAAAGCGATCCCCGTCTTAGATGACTTAGGCTGATTGAAGCTGGTTCAAGATCCAGTCCCTGATGTCCCTGATTTCCTCTGGGCAGACCGAATGAGGCATGGTGTAGCTATGCCAGTCGACCTCATAACCCTTGTCCACCAGATCTTCCCGCGCTTGAAGTCCGAGGGCGTAGGGGACGATCGGATCCTCGGTGCCATGGGCCAGAAAGACAGGTTTTGGATCCTTAGCGGCGGGTAGGCCTTCCCCCCTTGCAAGATAACCCGAAAGGGCTATAGCACCGCCCAACTTGTCCTGAAACCGGCTGATCGCCTCAAGTGCAATAACCCCGCCTTGGGAGAACCCTGCAATGAGGAGATTCCTCGGCAGGATCCCTTGACCTAGTTCGTCATTGATCAAGACGTCCATCGCCTGAAGCGTTTCCTCAATCCCTGAGAGATCAGCTTTTCTACCGAGATCACTGTGACTGATGTCATACCAAGCCCGCATGACCCAGCCCCCATTCATGGTCACCGGGCGGCGGGGGGCATGGGGGAGGATGAAGCGGACACCGAGTGTCTTTGGAAGCCCTAGTTCATCAATCATCGGCTCAAAATCATGGCCGTCTGCCCCTAGGCCATGCAACCAGAGGATGGTCGCTTGATGGCGCCCCATCGGCTCTCGCTTTATGGCGGGCAGCCGTTGGGTCATGGCGAAATGCCTTGGAGCGATCT
>JBEIRQ010000136.1:0-4965 GCA_040375885.1 Methylococcus sp. | reverse complement strand
GGCCCATCCCTATCGCCTCAGTTTCCGGAAAAAAAGATTCAGGCCATGATCGAGTTTGACAACGTCAGCAAGCGTTACCCCGACAGTGGCGAGGCCCTCTCAGAGGTCAACTTTAGCCTCCAACGCGGTGAGTTGGCTTTTTTGACCGGGCATTCAGGGGCAGGCAAAACGACTCTGCTTCGCCTCATTGCAGCGCTCGAGCGACCGAGTCGCGGGGACATTTTCCTAGATGGCACCCGCATCAAAGGTCTTCAAAAACGACAAATTCCCTTTCTGAGACGGAAACTGGGCCTGATTTTCCAAGACTACCGCTTGCTCAATCATCTCAGCGTTTATGACAATGTTGCTCTGCCCCTAGCAATCATGGGGCATCACCCTGACGATATTAGCCGGAGAGTGCGCGCCGCGCTCGATAAAGTGGGTCTTCTAAAAAAGGAAAAACGACTGCCTCTGGCGCTCTCTGGGGGTGAACAGCAGCGGGTGGGCATTGCTCGGGCCATTGTCCACAAGCCGCCGCTGATTCTTGCCGATGAGCCCACCGGCAATCTCGATCCTGATCTTGCCGAGGAAATTATGCGGATGTTCCGTGATTTCAACGATGTGGGCGTCACCCTACTCATTGCCAGTCATGATCAACAACTGGTCCAGCGTTTCAGTCGGCGCACCCTGCGCCTTGACCATGGAAAGCTCACGGAAGGGGGCCTTAACGATGCTGAATAATAGCTCTTCCAAAGGGCGGCCTGGGCTTTTTCGGCAGCCGCTCTCTCAAAAGATTCGCTGGTCGGTTCGCTTAAAAACCTACGCGCTAGCCCACCTCCACTCGCTTCAAGGCAGCTTCCTCAGAATCTGGGAAACACCCATCGCGAGCAGTCTGACCATTCTTGTGGTGGCCATTGCCCTTGCGCTTCCTGCGAGCTTTCATGCCTTGATTCAAAACGCGCGCTTACCCATCGAAGCGCTCCAGACCACGAGCCAAATTTCACTCTTCCTAAAACCTGAGATTACCAATGAGGCCGCTCGGCGCTTGACCGAGAAACTCGGGGGGTTTCCTCTCATCCTCGGGACACAGCTATTGACCAAAGAGGATGGACTTAGGGAGCTGATCGCCTACAGTGGCTTCGCTGATGCCCTTTCAGCGCTTCACGGCAACCCGCTGCCGGCGGTCATTCTTGTCCGGCCCCGGATGACGGATGCGGCTGCCGTGACCCTGATGCTTAACGAACTTCGCCGTTTATCAGAAGCCGATCACGTTCAATTCGATGACGAGTGGTTAAAAAAATTAAGGGCCGTTCTCGCTATCGCTGAGCGATGCATCGCCGCCTTCAGCATCCTTCTAGGCTTCGGCGTTGTTTTCATTGTCGGCAATACCATCCGCCTTGAACTTCAAAGCCGACGTGAAGAAATCGCCGTCAATAAAATGCTAGGGGCAACCGATCATTTCATTCGCCGGCCCTTTATTCATTCTGGCTTTTGGTATGCCTTTCTTGGAGCCCTCATTGCATGGCTGGTGGCTAACCTTCTCATCCTCGGTATTCAATCGCCCGCCAATGAACTCGCCGAACTCTATGGAAGCCCCTATCGTCTTGCCTACCTCGACCTCCGCGGCACGGCCCTCTTGATGGGCAGTGCCATCGTGCTGGGCATCGTGGGTGCCTTAGTCGTCGTCAATCATTTCCTAAAGGATCTCGAACCGCTTTAAGGGTCGAAAGGCCCAAGAGTGATTCAGGCAGAGCGCTCTCATCCCCGAAGGGAACTTCAATTAGCACTCACTGTCCTAGAGTGCTAACATAATCTCTTGAACTTCTATCGTGTTGGGGGACCGTCATCATGACCCGTGAACTATCATTACCCTTTAATGCTTCGGTGGGCTCCATCGACAGCTACATGTCTGCCATTGCCAAACTTCCTCGGCTGGATGGAGAGGATGAGCGCGCGCTTGCCCAGCGATTTCGGGAATCCGGAGATCTTGAGGCCGCTCGGGAGCTAGTGATGGCCAATCTCCGCTTTGTGGCTCACGTTGCCCGGGGCTACATGGGCTATGGCCTCGCCCTCCCTGACTTAATCCAGGAGGGGAATATTGGCCTCATGAAGGCCGTCAAGCGATTTGATCCTGACATGGGTGTCCGTCTAGTTTCATTTGCGGTCCATTGGATCAAGGCTGAAATCCATGAGTACATCATCCAAAACTGGCGTATCGTCAAGGTCGCAACCACCAAAGCGCAGCGGAAGCTCTTTTTCAATCTCCGGAAGTACAAGACGCAATTAGGATGGCTGACTGAGAATGAGGCCCAAACCGTCGCCGAAGAGCTTGGCGTGGACCTTGCGGCAGTCTATGAGATGGAAGGCCGGCTGAGCAGTCAGGATCTCGCCTATGATGCACCGGATGATGCCGAGGACAGTGATCGAGAGTCCCTCGCGCCCGCGCACTATCTTCAGCAGGCGCATGCCGACCCCGCTGATGTTCTCGAGGAAGAGGATTGGGATGCTCACCATGAGCAACGGCTTATTCAAGCGATCGAGCAACTGGATGATCGCAGCCAGGATATCGTCCGAAGCCGCTGGCTCAATGAAGGCAAGCTGACCCTTCATGATTTAGCGGCTCGATACAATGTCTCCGCGGAGCGAATTCGCCAACTTGAGGCCTCGGCCATGAAGCGGCTGAAACTCTCCATCAATGGCTGAATCAGTTAACGAGAGGAGGCGTTGCCGCCTGGCCCCGACAGAGGAGGATTGAACATGAGCAAGGTTTTTACTATCCACCTAACCGCACCGCCTGAAGCGGTGATTGCCGCCGCTAAGATCGCAGCCCAAAAGAACGGTGTCGCCATGGAGGGCGATGACACGGAGGGGCAATTTGATGGACATGGCATCAAGGGATCCTACGCGATTCTCGATCAGATCCTTTCCGTGAGTATCACCAAAAAACCCCTCGTGATGCCTTGGGGGATGATTGAAAAAACCCTAACCAACTTCTTCACCAAGGGCGCCTAGATCGCTAGGCGCCTTTTCAGGCTATTGCGCATCCTTCTGTATTAGGCCTTGTGATAGATTTCGGCGCCCGCGCTCTTAAACTCCTCCGCCATTTCCTCAAGCCCAACAGCTAATCCCTTAGCATCATCGAGCCCCTTCGACCGCGCATATTCGCGGACATCCTGAGTGATCTTCATGGAACAGAAGTGGGGACCACACATGGAACAAAAATGGGCCAGCTTGGCACCCTCCTGAGGCAAGGTTTCATCATGAAATTCGAGCGCCTTTTCAGGGTCCAGCGACAGATTGAACTGATCGGCCCAACGAAACTCAAAACGGGCCTTTGACAGCGCATTATCACGCGCCTGGGCCCCCGGATGGCCCTTGCCAAGATCCGCGGCGTGCGCCGCGATCTTGTAGGCAATGATGCCATCGCGAACATCCTGCTTGTTGGGAAGCCCGAGATGCTCCTTAGGGGTCACATAACAGAGCATTGCGGTTCCATACCATCCAATCATCGCGGCACCGATCGCACTGGTGATGTGATCATAACCCGGTGCGATATCCGTGGTGAGTGGGCCCAGCGTATAGAAGGGGGCCTCATGAAAATGCTTGAGCTGTTCTTCCATATTGGCCTTGATCATGTGCATCGGGACATGACCTGGTCCCTCAATCATCACCTGGACATCATGCTTCCAAGCCACCTGAGTCAACTCACCCAGCGTGTGGAGTTCGGCAAACTGAGCCGCATCATTGGCATCGGCAATAGATCCTGGCCGGAGGCCATCGCCTAGCGAGAAAGCCACATCGTAGGCCTTCATGATCTCGCAAATGTCCTCAAAATGGGTATAGAGGAAACTTTCACGATGGTGGGCAAGACACCACTTCGCCATAATGGAGCCGCCTCGGGAGACGATGCCCGTCACCCGCTTCGCAGTTAAGGGAATATGCGCTAGGCGAATACCCGCATGGATCGTGAAATAGTCAACGCCTTGCTCCGCCTGCTCGATCAAGGTGTCTCTAAAGATCTCCCAAGTCAATGCCTCAGCACGACCATCGACCTTCTCAAGCGCTTGATAGATGGGAACCGTTCCAATCGGTACCGGAGAATTGCGAATGATCCACTCACGGGTCTCATGGATATTCTTGCCGGTCGAAAGATCCATGACCGTATCGCCACCCCAGCGAATCGACCACAGCATCTTTTCGACCTCCTCCTCAATCGAAGAAGTCACCGCCGAATTACCAAGATTGCAATTGATCTTAACCAGGAAGTTTCGGCCGATAATCATCGGCTCCGACTCTGGATGATTGATGTTATTGGGGATAATCGCACGGCCTCTAGCGACCTCGTCGCGAACGAACTCAGGCGTAATCAACTTCGGTATCGCTGCACCGAAGGATTCCCCAGGATGCTGCTCCCGGTAGATCTCCGCCATGGCCTCCATCCGCTGATTTTCCCGAATGGCAATGAATTCCATCTCCGGAGTCACCAGGCCTTTCCGCGCATAATGCATCTGCGTCACATTGGACCCGGGTTTGGCCCGACGCGGACGCTGAATGTGCTCGAAGCGGAGCTTCTCAAGCTCTGGGTCAGTTTGGCGACGCTGACCATAGAGGGAACTTGGGCCTTCAAGCTGCTCCGTGTCCTGACGCTCATCAATCCAGGCCGCCCTTAAAGGGGGCAAGCCCATCCTTAAATCGATGGTGACCGAGGGGTCTGTATAAAGGCCCGAGGTATCATAAACGTAGACAGGTGGATTCTGTTCTGCGCCATGGCCTGTTGGCGTGTCGGACTGACTGACCTTCCGCATGGGCACCCTGATATCCGGTCGAGAGCCTTCGATATAGACCTTTTCAGAGGCGGCAAAGGGCTTTATCGATGCTCGCTTGGCGGTCACGGCATCATGGAGGTCGGTTTCGGGTAAGGCGTTCATCGGAAGCTCCTCGACGGATGGCAATATCGGGCCAGCGGAGGAGTCATCCAAGATTAGG
>JBEIRQ010000002.1:0-24645 GCA_040375885.1 Methylococcus sp. | reverse complement strand
TGATGAGCCGGGCGACGGCTTTTTTCTGCTCGAAGGACTCGGTGCCTGCTAGTTTGTCATTGAGCGTCTTTTCAGGGGCCTGAATACTGATCTGAATGTGATCAAGCCCCGAGGATTTAAGCTCTGCGATCCGTTCCTCGTTGAGGCCATAGCCTGAGGTGATCAGGTTGGTGTAATAGCCGAGCTCCCGAGCATGCGCGATCAAGGTCGAAAGGTCCTTACGGACGAGGGGTTCCCCCCCGGAAAGGCCTAGCTGAACCGCACCTAGGGCGCGGGCTTCTGAAAAGACCCGACACCATGCCTCGGTACTGAGTTCATCGTGATGCTGCGCATAGTCAACCGGGTTCGAGCAGTAGGGGCACTGCAAGGGGCAGCGGTAGGTCAGTTCCGCCAGCAGCCAGCGAGGGCTGCCGCTAGGGTAGGAGGGTAATCCAGCCATGGTCGAGTGCGGCTTGAACCAGTTCTTCGATATCGCTGCGGAGTCCTTTCGTGTCAAACGCCGTCTCAAGGGTATCGACTATGTCGATGAAGCTGCGGGTTCCATCACAGAGCTTCAGGATTTCAGCCGCGGGGCCATTGAGTTCTACCATCCCCTCGGGATAAAGCATCACAAAGCGTTGCTGTGATTCTTCCCACTGCAATCGGTAAAGGGGGGAAAGGCCAAACCGGGTGGTATCTTGTATCATCGATGACATCAGCGATGGATATTGAAGTAAGGGGGTTTCTGGTCAATGTAGGCGAGCCACATGGCGTCGAGCATTGTCCACAGGATGTCTAATTTGAACTGGAGAATTTGAAGCGCCTTGTCCTGCTGTTCTCGGGTTCTGAAGTGAGATAGCGTGATGGCGAGGCCATGCTCAACGTCACGATTGGCCTGGCTGACCCGTTTCCTGAAATAAGCGAGGCCTTCTTGGTCGATCCAGGGGTAAAGGTCCGGCCAGCCTGAGAGTCGCTGCTTGTGAATCGTTGGCGCGAACATTTCGGTCAGCGACGAGCAGGCCGCTTCTTGCCAGGAGGCATCACGCGCAAAATGAACGTAAGCATCGACGGCAAAGCGGACGCCAGGAAGGACGTGTTTGAGAGACCATAGTTCGTCCCTCGAAATGCCGACCGCTTCTCCAAGGCGGGTCCAGGCTTCAATGCCGCCTTTATCTTCCTGATCGCCATCGTGGTCAATCATCCGCTGTATCCAAAGCCTTCGGGTATCACGATCAGGGCAATTAGCTAAGATATTGGCGTCCTTGACCGGAATATTGATCTGATAATAAAACCGGTTTGCGACCCAGCCCTTGATCTGTTCGCGTGTCAGATGTCCTGAAGCCATCTCCACCTGATAGGGGTGATGGATATGGTAGTAGGCTTCCTTTTCCCGAAGTTTCGCTTCGAAAACTTCGAGAGTAAAGGGCGCTTGGGTTTCACTCATGGGGTCGTTCCTTCACTAGAGGCAAATCTCCAGTCCATCATAGGCGACTTCGATGCCGTGAGCGTTGAGTTCTTGACGCTCTGGCGAGCCTTCGTTAAGAATCGGATTGGTGTTGTTGATGTGAATCAGGATTTTCCGAGCAGGGAGTTCATCAAGGGTTGAGATCATCCCGCCAGCGCCTGACTGAGGGAGGTGCCCCATGTCCAGTGCCCGCTTGGTACTGATGCCGCGACGCTCCATTTCATCATGCTGCCAGAAGGTCCCATCGACCAAAATGCAGTCTACGGTTTCAAGGGCCATCTTCACGTGGGGCTCGATCTCACCAAGCCCCGGCGCGTAGTAAAGCTTCTTGCCGGTAGACACTTGTTCGATGATGACACCAATATTATCGCCATCATGGGGGTCATGCCGATGAGGGGAGTAGGGCGGCGCTTTGCTTTTTAGAGAGTGACTGTAAAAGCGCAGATCGTCGAAGCCATCAATGCTAAAGGGGCTGCCATCAAGCGGGATCGGATGATGTTGAACACCACAGTAGTGGCCGAGGATCGTGAAGATGGGAAAGCCTGAAGTCAGATCCTGACGCACCATCTCGCTACAGAAAATAGGGAGCGGCGAGGCGGATTCCCTGAGCATCAAAAGACCCGTGGTGTGATCGATCTGGCTGTCGATCAGGACTATGGCCTTAATGCCGGAATCTCTAATGCCCCTTCTAGGGTGTGCGTCGGGGAAGGCCTCTAGCTGGGTCCTAATGTCTGGAGAGGCATTAAAGAGGACCCAGCGCTCACCATCAACGCTGACCGCGATCGATGATTGCGTTCGGGGGCTGGCCTTAATCGTCTGACCTCTGACGCCGGCACACTGCTCACAATTACAGTTCCATTGCGGGAAACCGCCACCTGCTCCAGCGCCGAGCACTCTGATCTTCATGGTTGTGATCCGCTTCGGGAAGAACGTCAGGAATAAAAAACGGGGCTCGACATTGCTGCAGAGCCCCGTTTGGTTACAAGCCGTTGATTAACGGTTGTAGATGTACATGGTGACTTCAAAGCCGAAACGCATGTCGTTGTAGCTTGGTTTTTCCCATCTCATGTCGTCATCCTCCAAAAAATAAATTCGTTGTTCTTGGGGCAGGCTTTTTAAACCTTCAGTGCGAAGTATACGTCGCAGTTTTTCTGAAATCAACAGCCTCAAGAGGAGGCGATGACGATGGATTTTGGCGTTTCAGGACGGGCAACCAGCAGCCTTCGATTGGAGGTATGAAGGCTCAGCACTCAACCTTCATGTGGGGCAGTTTTATCGATCATCAACTTGAACTGAATCGCATCGGCGAGCGCTTGGTAGCTGGCATCGACCATGTTGGCCGAGACCCCAACGGTGCCCCACTCGGCATGGCCATCGGTCGACTCAATCAGTACTCTGACGGTGGCGCGGGTAGCCTGATTGGTGGTGAGGACGCGGACCTTGAAGTCGGTGAGCCGCATGCTGGCAAGGCCTGGGTAGAAAGGCAGCAGGGCTTCCCTCAAGGCATTATCCATGGCATTGACTGGACCATTGCCTCGCGCGCTGGTGCTGGTGATCTCCTCGCCCACCCGGAGGGTCACTGAAACTTCCGACATCGGCGCATCCTGATCGCCATGACGTTCGTCAATTACCCTGAATTCCTTCAGTTCAAAGTAAGGCGCGAAACGCTTCATCGCTTTCAGGAGAAGGAGCTGGAAGGAGGCTTCAGCGCCTTCATACGCAAACCCTCTGTTTTCGAGTTCCTTAACGCGATTGATAGCCATCCTAATCGCGGGATCATTGGCATCTTTAGCCACGTCAAAGCCCATTTCGGCCATTTTCAGCTGGACGCTACTTTTCCCAGCTTGATCTGAAATCAGAATCAATCGGTCATTGCCCACCCATTCGGGGTCGAGATGTTCATAAAGCCTCGATTCCTTTTGTACGGCCGAAGCATGAATGCCACCTTTGTGGGCAAAGGCGTTGTGCCCGACAAAGGGCTGATAGGGCCAGGGTTGGCGATTGGCCATTTCATTGACGAAACGAGACAGCGAGGAAAGCTGTTTCAGTTGTTCACGATCAACCCCACAATCAAACCCCATTTTCAGCTGAAGAATAGGAATGATTGAGACCAGATTGGCATTGCCGCAGCGCTCACCAATGCCATTGATGGTTCCCTGGATCATTCGGGCGCCGGCCTCGGTGGCCGCCACTGAATTGGCGACAGCCAGCTCCGAATCGTTGTGCGCATGGATGCCGATGAGGACCCCTGGACAATGACGAACGACCTCAGCAACGGTGGCTGCGACCTGAGAGGGGATGCTGCCACCGTTGGTGTCACAAAGGACGAGTCCATCAGCCCCTGCCAATTGGGCGGCCTTTAGAACCTCAAGGGCATATTCCGGGTTGTCCCGGTACCCATCAAAGAAATGCTCGGCATCAAAAAAGACGGTCGGTAGTTGTTCCTTCAGCCAGCTGATGGTGTCCTGTATGAGGTCGAGATTTTCAGGGAGACTGATGCCCAGGGCTTTGTTGACGTGGAGATCCCAGCTTTTCCCAAAAACACAGACCCCATCGGCGCCGCTGTCGACCAGATGTCGAAGGCCCAGATCCTCGCTTGCTGATTTGCCGGGGCGCGCCATGCTGCCAAAGGCGATCAGCTTTGTTTTGGTCCACTGTCGCTGCCGCATTCGCTCGAAGAATTCGGTGTCCTTAGGGCTTGCTCCAGGCCATCCGCCCTCGATCCAGCCGAGTTGAAAATCCGCTAAACGTTCAGCAATGCGGACTTTGTCCTCGAGAGAAAAGTTGATGCCGGCGGTCTGGCTACCATCACGAAGGGTGGTATCGAAGAGTTCGATCGTTTGTGGGGTTAGGGGCATGGGTGACACCGCAATCATCAGGTATTCAGTTCAGGGCGAAATTGTGAGGGCCAATCTCGATAATTGAAGACCTGCCCGGTCTTCCGGATATGGGCGATGGCGGCGAGATCGAGATCTGCAAAGACCCACTGCGGTTCGCTCAGCGCCCCGATGGCTAAAACGCCGTTGTCTGGGAACCCATAATCGACGGGCGTATAAACCGCCGCCGCTCCAATATTGATATCGACAGCCTCTGACCAAGGGGCTGTCCCTACCGTGGGTGATTGCACCACAAAGCACTGGTTTTCAAGCGCTCTAGCCTGACATCCAATACGGACCCGCCAGTAGCCCGCGAGGGTGTCGGTGCAACTCGGAACCACAATAAGGTCCGCCCCCGCTTCGACTTGTCGACGGGCGATCATCGGGAATTCACTGTCATAGCAGATGTTGATACCGATTCGGCCATGAACCGTCTCAAAGGTCCGGATGTCGTTTCCCGCGCTGATGAACCACTGTTCATTTTCAAAACGGGTCATCTGGAGTTTGTCCTGATAATCGGATCGTCCATCGGGGTGAAAGAGATAGGCGCGGTTACGATATTCACTCGGAAGATGGCGGACTGGAAAGCTGCCGGCTATCAGGGTGATCCCATGGTGCTCGGCAAGTCGTCCGAATAGGCGTTTGAATTCCGGGAGAACGTCTTGAAGGGCTTCCAGCTCTTTTGAAAGTGATCGAGCGACATCGGTCTCAAACAACGAGGCCAGTTCCATGCTGAAGTATTCTGGAAAGACCAGCAGTTTGGCGCCGCTCTCGACGGCTTCTTGCACCCACTTGCTTATTTTGGCTTCATAGGCTCTAAAGCTTTCAAATTGACCAATGTCGTATTGCGCCGTTGCGATCCGAAAAGCCTGCTCCATCAGCGGGTCTCCTTCAAGGATTTCAACCAGAAGATCATGTTTTTCGGGGTTTCTACCAACTGATCCACATCCTTCCAGTCATACGTGGTCGAGAGCTCGGGGTGCTTTTGGTAGCCAAACTTGCTCCAGATTCGGTCGAGGGGGACATAATCTAAAGGTCTCAGGGGATGATTTTCGGCGCGGACCACACAGCAGAAACAGCACAGGTCGAAGCGTCCAAGAGAGAGGGCATGGCCTTCCCTTTCTGCAAAGAAGCGAGGATAGACGCCGCGCCCTCGATAGGCAGGGAGGAGAACCGATTCGGCGCAGTAGAAGATCGTTTTGGGATCATAACCAGCGGCAATGAAGGGCGCCTGAAACTCGGGCGTTTCATCCGCCATCGGGAGACCGGTCGTCGCACCGACCACTCGCTCCCCATCGAGGACCAGAACCACGAGGCTGTCCGGGCAACGGGTGTAGGTCTCGAGATACTTTTCCTCATACTCGGCGGTGCCGTCGTAGAGATAGGGAAAGTCACGAAAGACCGTCATGCGGAGGCCCGCAAGGTCCTTCAAGAAGGGCCTTAATTCAGGATCGTTGCCGTTGAATCGGCGAATCGTGAGTGCTTCAGTCATGGTCCTGATGGGCTTTCAATATTTACCTCAGGCGCTGACTTGAGCAATCCAGTCTTCGAGGTTGTAATAGTTGGTGATCCTTGCCACCTTCCCATCACGAAGATCAAAAAAGGCGCCGGCAGGCAGCCGATAGGTTTGGCCGCGTGCTTCTGGCAAACCTTCATCGGTCACCTTATAGGTTCCGAGCACCACAAACTCTGCAGCAGCCCGGGTTCCATCGTCTGAGGTCATGATGACCATCTCGGCCAGTTGTTCACCGTAATTTTGATTCATGCGATCCATGAAAGCAGCAAAGGCGGCCTTGCCGATTTCGCGATGTCCCTGGTTAATGTCATGAATGACATCATCCGTCAAAAGATTGAGGAAGCTGTCCATATCGCCGGCGTTAAAGGCCGCATAGTAGGCCTCGATAAGAGCGTGGCTCTTTTGATTCATGAAGATCTCCTTGATGGGATGGTGCTGGGGTTGACGTGATCCCCCAATGCATGACAAACAGCCGAACATTATCCCTCCCACAAACCGCCTTGTCGACCGGGCTAGGGGGGGCTGCGCCTTCGGTTCAGTCCTCAATGCGTTTGAAGCGATGGATCAGACGGCGATCCCGCTTGTTAGGACGAACATCAAGAGGAATCCCAAGATCTCGTTGCTCTCGGCGCCTAGCGACCTCGAGTTGACGTTTCTCATGGCTTTCTTTCGATTCTTCATAGAGCTTCGTCGCTTCATCGGCGGGTCTTCTCTGGAGATTCAGCCCGGTCACAGTAATATGAAAAGAATAGGGCTCCTTGGTGATCGAGAGTTGGGTGCCGATCGTAATGTCCTTGCTGGGTTTACCTCGATGTCCGTTGACATGAACCTTACCGCCGTCGATCGCTTCGATGGCGAGCTGTCTTGTCTTGAAGAATCGGGCGGCCCAAAGCCACTTATCGAGTCGCATGCTGGAGGGATGACGGTCGGGTGGAATTGAAGCCATGGACGTTAAAAATAGGGTTGGGTTCCATTTTTGACATCGGCCTTCGAGGGAGTCGGTGGAAGGATCGATGATTCGACTAATTTTCAAGGATATGCTAGCATTCCTTTTTTGGGTGGCACAGGCTCAACCGGTGCCGTCTCGACATTCGCCCCATCGGGGCGTTTTTGGTTTTTAGGGACTGGTTGATGGGATGGGCTTCGTGCCCATTTTTTATTTTCGGACGTTTTTGAGGTGGTGCTTGAAGGCAAGTAAGGGGCTGACAGAGCTTCTTGATCCTGTGGTGACTGGAATGGGCTACGAACTCGTCGGGCTAGAGTTTGACGGGCATCAGCGGGTCCTTAGGGTCTATATCGATCATCCCGAGGGGATTCGAGTGGAAGATTGCTCCAAGGTGAGCTATCAGTTGAGCGGTGTGCTTGATGTTGAAGACCCTATTCCAGGTCGTTATCAGCTTGAGGTCTCCTCCCCCGGGATGGATCGTCCCTTGTTTACCCTTGATCACTTCGAGCGTTTCAAAGGTGAGGTGGCGCGTGTGCAGCTTTCAAGGCCACTAGAAGGACGGCGCCGGTTCAAAGCGCTGATTGAGGACATCGATGGTCATGATCTCATCCTGGTTGAGGATGGTCAGACCTTCAGAGTTCCGTTTGACATGATTGAAAAGGCGCGATTATCGCCACAATTTGACAATTAATTTTTGAAGGATGTTGCCATGGCAAACAAAGAAATCCTGCTGGTAGTTGATGACTTTTCTCACGAGAAGGACATCGAAAAGGAGATCGTTTTCGCAGCGATTGAGGACGCCTTAAGGATGGCGACCATGAAGGGCTATGAGAACCGTATTGACGCGCTGATCAAAATTGATCGTAAGACCGGTGACTACGATACCTTCCGGCGCTGGACCGTGGTGGAATCGGATGAGGGGACGATCGAGGAGCCCTTCAATGCGGAGTTGCAGATGACGCTTGAGGATGCGCGCCAGCGTTTTGGCAGCGCCGAGGTCGGTGGCACCGTGATCGAGCCGATGGATTCCATTGGGTTCGGCCGCATCGAAGCCCAAACCGCGAAGCAGGTCATCGTTCAGCGCGTTCGTGATGCCGAGCGGAGAAAGGTGGTTGAGGCCTATAAGGATCGGGTCGGTGAGCTGGTGACCGGTATCATCAAGCGCGTTGAGCGCGGCAATGTCTTTCTGGATCTCGGCAATAACGTTGAGGCCTTTATTTCTCGGGAAGAAATGATCCAACGGGAGGCTGTCCGCTCCGGCGATCGGCTCCGTGGCTACCTCAAGGAGGTTCGCCAGGAGGTCAGAGGACCGCAGCTCTTTGTGACGAGAACATCGCCTGACCTCATCGTTGCCCTTTTCAAGCTGGAGGTGCCGGAGGTGAGCGAAGGGATCATCGAAATTGTCGGTGCCGCCAGGGATCCTGGGGTCAGGGCCAAAATTGCGGTGCGAAGTCATGATCCACGCCTTGATCCTGTTGGTGCTTGCGTGGGTATGCGGGGATCAAGGGTTCAGGCAGTCTCCAACGAATTAGCTGGCGAGCGCGTCGATATCATTCTCTGGAATGAAAATGAAGCTCAGGTTGTGGTGAATGCGATGTCCCCTGCGGAAATCGTCTCCATCGTGATGGATGAAGACCGCCATTCGATGGATATTGCTGTGAGCGATGAGAATCTATCCATGGCGATTGGCCGCGGTGGGCAGAATGTTCGTTTGGCTTCTGAGCTAACGGGATGGACGCTGAACGTGATGAGCGAGACGCAGGCCGAGGAAAAGAGTGAGAAGGAAACCGAGGTTTTGATTCAGTCTTTCGTGCAACAGCTGGATGTGGACGAAGGCGTCGCAGAAATCCTGGTGCGGGAAGGCTTTTCGACCGTCGAAGAGTTGGCCTACGTTCCTGCTAAGGAATTGCTGGAAATCGACGAATTCGACGAGGACATTGTGGAGGAGCTTCGTAATCGTGCTCGGGACTCTTTGCTGATCAAGGCCATTGCCAGTGAGGAGAAGCTCGAACCCGGAGAGCCGGCGGCAGATCTTCTGACGATGGAGGGGATGGACCCAGAGCTTGCGGAGGCGCTGGCGGGCCGGGGAGTCACCACCATGGAGGATCTCGCTGAGTTGTCCATCGATGAGATGCTGGATATCAAGGGAATGGACGAAGCACGAGCGGGCCAGTTGATCATGGTCGCTCGCCGGCCCTGGTTTGCGGAAAGTTAACCGAATGCGGAAGAGCAGAGGCTAAGTATGAGCGATTTAACAGTACGTCAACTGGCTGAAGTAGTCGGGATCCCATTGGAGCGGTTGCTTTCTCAGTTGAGTGAGGCGGGCCTCGAGAAGGGAGGTGCCGATGAACTTCTGACCGATACCGAAAAAATGACCTTTCTGAATTTCCTCCGCCAAAGTCATGGCAAGGCAGAAGGGGAGGATCTTAATAATCCGAAGCGCGTCACCCTGCAGCGGCGCACCGTGAGCGAGCTGAAACAAGGCAAGACAGCGCCCGGCAAGACGGCAAAGACGATCAGCGTCGAGGTCCGTAAGAAGCGAACTTATGTCAAGCGCAGCGAATTGCCGGAAGTCAGCGAGCAGCGCCATGAAGTCGAGCAAGCCCAACAAGCCCTTGAGGAACAGCAACGTCGAGACCAAGAGGCTGAAGCGCAGCGCAAGCTTCGCGAAGAGGATGAGCAGCGTAAGGCCGAAGCCCTCGAGCAGCTTCGCCGCGAGGAGCTCGAGCGCATTGCCAAAGAACAGCAGCAGCAGATGGAGGCTGCCAGGGCGGTGGAAGAAGAGTCACTGACGGTGGAAGAGACCCCGGAAGTGATCATCGATGAGCTGCCTATTGAGCCTTTGATAGACGAGGTGGTTGTTGAGCGTGCCAAGCCGCAACCGGCGCCGATTCGGAATCTCCAGGCGGAAGAAGATGATCGCCGCTCAAAGAAAAAGGAGCGCGAAAAGGGTCTTGAAGATGGACTCGGCCTCGATAGTCTTCGGGCCAAGCCTAAGATGAAGAAGAAGCTGAAGTCAGGCAAGGCTGCAGTGATGCCTGAATCCCGCCATGGTTTTGAACGGCCGACCAGCCCGATGGTTCGTGACGTGAGTATTCCAGAATCGATTACAGTTTCAGAGCTTTCCAACCGGATGTCGGTGAAGGCGCCTGAGGTGATCAAGACACTCATGAAAATGGGGGTGATGGCCACCATTAATCAGATGCTGGATCAGGATACGGCGATTCTAGTCGTTGAGGAAATGGGTCACACGGCCATTCGTCAGGTCGAAGACGTCCTTGAGGCTGAAATTGAAGCGACCCTGAATCTCGCGGCACAGGCTGAACAGACGCCAAGAGCGCCTGTGGTGACCATCATGGGTCACGTCGATCATGGGAAGACCTCGCTCCTTGATTACATCCGGAAGAGCCGCGTCGCCGCCGGCGAAGCGGGGGGCATTACCCAGCATATCGGCGCCTACCAGGTCAAAACCGATCATGGCTCGGTGACTTTTCTCGATACGCCAGGTCATGCGGCATTCACCGCCATGCGAGCCCGTGGCGCTCAGGCGACCGATATCGTCGTCCTGGTCGTAGCTGCTGATGATGGCGTGATGCCGCAAACGCGTGAGGCGATCGATCACTCCCGCGCGGCTGGCGTCCCCATGGTGGTGGCGGTGAACAAAGTGGATAAGCCTGAGGCTGATCCTGAGAAGGTCAAGCATGAATTGACTAATTTCAATGTCATTCCCGAGGAGTGGGGTGGCGATTGTCAGTTTGTTGAGGTCTCGGCCAAAACCGGTCAAGGGATTGATGGGCTGCTTGATGCCATTCTGCTGCAGGCGGAGGTTCTCGAACTCAAGGCCGCCCATACTATTCCAGCGACGGGCGTGGTGCTTGAGTCGAAACTAGAAAAGGGCCGCGGACCTGTTGCCGACATCCTGATTCAGCAAGGTCATCTTAAAAAGGGCGATTTCCTGTTGTGTGGCATGGAGTTTGGGCGGGTGCGTGCCATGTTCAACGAAAATGGCAAGCCTCTCAAGGAAGCTGGCCCTTCTTGCCCGGTCGAGGTGTTGGGTCTTTCCGGAGCGCCTAATGCCGGAGATGAGTTCATCGTTGTTTCAGATGAGCGAAAGGCACGCGAAATTGCCATGCAGCGTGAGGAGAAGCTTCGCCATACCAAGCTTGCTGAACAGCAGGCACTGAAGCTCGACAATATCTTCGCTCGCATGGAAAGCAGCGCCGACAGTGTGGATCTCAATATCATCATCAAGGCGGATGTTCAGGGCAGCCTCGAGGCCCTTCGGAGTTCCCTGACGGATCTTTCGACCGACAAGGTTAAGGTGAAGGTCATCGGGGGTGGCGTTGGTGGTATCAGCGAATCTGATGCGAACCTCGCGCTGGCCTCGAATGCCATCATCATCGGTTTCAATGTCCGCGCTGATTCTGGTGCTAGGAAGCTGATCGAAGACCGCGGCATTGACCTCCATTACTACAGCATCATTTACGAGGCCATTGACGAAATCAAGAAATCCCTCAAGGGCATGCTGGAGCCGGAGTTCCGCGAGCAGATCGTCGGTAATGCGGAGGTTCGTGATGTGTTCCGTCATCCGAAGTTTGGGGCGATCGCGGGCTGTATGGTCACTGAAGGTTTTGTGAAGCGTAATCTGCCAATTCGTGTTCTCCGCGACAATGTCGTCATCTTTGAAGGGCAGCTCGATTCGTTGCGTCGCTTCAAAGACGATGTGGCTGAGGTCAAGGCCGGCATGGAGTGCGGGATGGGTGTTAAGAACTACAATGAAATCAAGGTGGGTGACCAGATCGAAGTCTTTGAAAAGGTTCAGGTTCCGAGCTGATGCCTAGAGAGTTTAGTCGCAGTGATCGGGTCGCCTCGCAGATCCAGCGGGAAATGGCAGACATCCTGAGAACCCATGTCAAGGATCCGGAGCTTGGCATGATCACGGTGAGTGATGTTGAACTGAGTCGCGATCTCGCTGTTGCCAAGCTTTATGTCAGTTTTCTGGCGGCTAAATTGCCGGTCAAGGACGCCATTAAGCGATTGATGAATGATGTTCCGGAGCTTCGACGTGAGCTTGGCAAAAGAATTAGGATTAGGGTTCTGCCTGAAATCAGGTTTACCTACGATGATTCGATTGAGAGAGGAATGCACATGGATGCACTCCTCAAGGGCCTTCATGAGGAACCCACGCTCCTGTTGGATGATGATCGAGAGGAATGAGTCAATTTCGTTCAAAGCGCCGCCCCATCCATGGAGTTTTTCTGCTGGATAAAGCCAGTGGTTATTCCTCGAACGCCTCCCTTCAAAAGGTCAAACGACTTTTTAACGCCCAAAAGGCAGGTCATACCGGAAGTCTTGATCCCATCGCCAGCGGTCTTTTGCCTATTTGTCTCGGGGAAGCCACAAAGCTTTCGAGTTATCTCCTCCATTCTGATAAGCGATATGTGGTCAGGATAAGGCTCGGGATTGAAACGGACACCGCGGACATCGAAGGGGCAGTGATCTTTGAGGCTCTGGTTCCAAAGCTGACAGCCGCCCTGATCGATGAGGTCCTGACCCCCTTTAGGGGAGAGATCACTCAGGTGCCGCCGATGTATTCGGCGCTAAAACATCAAGGGCAAAGACTCTACGATCTGGCTCGAAAAGGGGTTGAGATTGAGCGTGAGCCTCGCCCCATTACTATTTACGAGCTTCTTCTCAAGGGCTTTGATGACACCTCTTTAGATCTTGAAGTTCATTGCTCTAAGGGGACCTATATTCGTTCACTGGCCCAGGATATTGGTCGCGCGCTCGGCTGTGGGGGGCATGTTGAAGTCTTGAGGAGGACTGCTGTGGGCGATCTCCGCCTCGAAAACGCCACCACGGTGGACGCCCTCGAGGCCTTGGAGGGTCCTCTTCGAGAGGCTTGTCTTCAGCCTATGGATGGTCTGGTAGCCCATTTCCCCCGGGTAGACCTCAATGATTCATTGAGTGTGTTGGTCCGCCAAGGAAACCCTGTTTTTGTCGCACAGGCGCCGACCTCCGGGTGGGTCCGCCTCTATGGCTTAGGGCTCCGATTTATAGGGCTTGGGGAAGTGCTGGATGATGGCCGGGTGGGTCCGAGAAGGATCCTTCAGTTGGAAATTCCGTCGGCTTCTCCCATTGAAGCGGGGAGCGATGAGGTCGCCCAAGAGCCTCTTCAGAGCGATGTGATGTGATCCCGTTTGATAACGGGGTCATAGAAAGTTAAAATGGTTTGTTTAGTAGAAGTCAGAGTTTTTAGGAGTCGAAAAATGCCTTATACCGCCACCGAGAAAAGTGCCGTTGTACAAGATTATCAACGTGCCGCGAATGATACCGGGTCCCCTGAAGTGCAAGTTGCGCTTTTGACTGCGCGCATCAATCACTTGACCCCACATTTTGTCGTGAACAAGAAGGATCACCATTCCCGTCGTGGCCTTCTGCGCCTGGTTAACCAGCGCCGCAAATTGCTCGACTACCTGAAGGGAAAGGATGTTGATCGCTACAAGAGCTTGATCGAGAGACTGGGCCTGCGTCGCTAATCCTGAACCTTGAGAGGTTTGTTGTGAATCCAATCCGGAAACAGTTCAAGTACGGCGATCACGTCGTCACCCTGGAAACAGGCGAAATTGCTCGTCAGGCCGATGCGGCCGTGATGGTTGATATGGGTGGTACCGTGGTTCTTGTCACCGCGGTCGGCAAGCGCGAAGCCTCGCCTGATACCGACTTCTTCCCTTTGCGTGTGGACTATCAGGAGAAGGCCTACGCTGCTGGCAAGATTCCTGGTGGATTCTTCAAGCGTGAAGGTCGTCCAGCGGAAAAGGAAACACTGACGGCGCGTCTCATTGACCGTCCTGTGCGCCCGCTGTTTCCAGAAGGATTTAATCACGACGTTCAGATCACCGCGACCGTGATGTCCCTGAACCCTGAAATCGATCCCGATATTCCAGCGCTGCTCGGTGCTTCTGCGGCACTAACCCTGTCCGGCATGCCCTTCAAGGGTCCGATTGGTGCAGCGCGTGTTGGCTTTATCGATGAGCAGTACGTCCTCAACCCGACCGCCACCGAGCTAGATGACTCCCTACTCGATTTGGTCGTCGCGGGCACCAGCAACGCGGTCTTGATGGTGGAATCTGAGGCGGACATGCTCTCTGAGGATGAAATGCTGGGTGCTGTGGTCTATGGCCACGAGCAGATGCAGGTTGCTATCCAGGCGATTCGTGAGCTGGCGGATGAAGTCGGTGTGAATCACTGGGAATGGGTGGCACCTGTTCATGATGAAAGCCTTGTTAAGGCGGTGGCCCATCATGCCGAAGAGGCGATCAAGGTCGCCTATCAGATTGCCGATAAGCAACAGCGTCAGAACGCTTTGAAAGTGGCTCGCACCCAAACGGTCGAAGCCTTAACCGCGGATGGTTTCCATACCGCCAAGGTCGTTAAGACGCTGATCGAGGATCTTGAATATAACAGTGTCCGTGCCCGTATCCTTTTAGAATCCAAGCGGATTGATGGTCGGGACCTTTCAACGGTTCGTCCGATTACCATTCGGACCGGTGTTCTGCCTCGGACCCATGGTTCGGCCCTTTTTACCCGCGGTGAAACGCAGGCGCTGGTGGTCGCAACCCTTGGAACCGGCCGTGATGCCCAGTTGATTGATGCGATCGAAGGGGAATATAAGGAAACCTTCCTCTTCCATTACAACTTCCCTCCCTACTGTGTGGGCGAAATCGGCATGATGGGTTCCCCAAAGCGTCGTGAAGTCGGCCATGGGCGGCTCGCAAAGCGCGGTGTTCAGGCCGTCATGCCTGATCAAGAGGAATTCCCTTACGTCGTCCGCGTTGTTTCTGAAATCACCGAGTCTAACGGCTCGAGCTCCATGGCTTCGGTGTGTGGTTCAAGCCTTGCTCTGATGGATGCAGGTGTTCCAACGCTGGCACCGGTCGCAGGGATTGCGATGGGTCTGATCAAAGAAGGTGATCAATTTGCGGTCCTTTCAGACATCATGGGTGACGAAGATCATCTGGGTGATATGGACTTTAAGGTAGCGGGCAGCGAAGACGGTATCACCGCCTTGCAGATGGATATCAAGATTGATGGCATCACCGCTGAAATCATGCGAAAAGCTCTGGAGCAGGCCAAAGCCGGTCGTCTCCACATTCTCGGTAAGATGGCTGAGGTGCTCTCGGCACCCAGACAGCAAATGTCCGATTTTGCGCCACGGATCGTCAGCTTTAGTATTGATCCCAGCAAGATTCGCGATGTCATCGGTAAAGGCGGTGCAACCATCAGGGCCATCACCGAGGAGACCGGTGCCAGTATTGATATTACCGATGACGGTGTCGTCAAGGTGGCTTCTGTTGATCGTGAAGCGGGTGATGAGGCGCGCCGCCGGATTGAAGCCATTACGGCGGAAGTCGAGGTGGGTAAGATCTACGAAGGCCGCGTTGCGCGCCTGATGGATTTTGGTGCTTTCGTCACGGTTCTGCCGGGCAAAGACGGGTTGGTGCATATTTCTCAGATCTCTGACGAGCATGTTGAGAAAGTGAGCGACAAACTCGCTGAAGGTGACATTGTTCGTGTCAAGGTCTTAGAGATTGATCGCCAGGGGCGTGTTCGTCTCAGCATGAAGGCCATTGAAGAAGACGAATAAGACCGACTCCACGCGGTGCTAAAAAAAGGGGCCATTTGGCCCCTTTTTTGATTATCCGAGCAACGGGGTTTTAGAGGGCGCCCCTTTTTCCTCGCGGACCATTTTGGGGACGAGGTAGCCTGGTAGCCGTGACAAGAGCGCCTCATAGATCGCTTTGGCTTTTCTTTCCTCGACCTCGAAATGCTGTGTCCCTTGGGCGCGATCTAGGAGGTGGAGGTAATAGGGAAGCACCCCCACCTCAAAAAGACGGTGACTCAAGTCACTTAGGAGATCAGCGTCATCGTTGATACCCTTAAGGAGGACTGTTTGATTGAGGAGCGTGATGCTTTGAAGGCTTAAGGCCTCAAGGGCTTGGTGGACCTCATCGTTTATTTCATTGGGGTGATTGGAGTGAATGACCACAATGACCTTAAGGCGTGTCATTTGAAGAATCGCGAGTAACTCTTGATCGATTCTCGAAGGAAGAACGATCGGAAGTCGGGTATGGAGTCTTAGGCGCTCAATGCTTGGAATGGCTGCGATGGCCGTAACGAGGGTTCTCAGGCGTTCGTTGCTAAGGACCAGGGGATCCCCGCCACTTAAGATGACTTCCGAAATGGAAGGATCCTCTTTTATTCTCTCAAGACTTAAGGGTTCGCGACGTTTTGCGAGCTGTTGCTCCTGATAAGGGAAGTTTCGGCGAAAGCAGTAACGGCAATGAATGGCGCAGGCACCCGTGGTGATCAAGAGGACACGCCCCTGGTACTTATGGAGAAGGCCAGGCTCTTCGATGGCGTCAAGATCGCCAACAGGGTCTAGATGAAATCCAGGCGCCATTATGGCTTCCTCGATGCTGGGAAGCACTTGCCTAAGCAAGGGATCTCTTGGATCTCCCGGCTTCATTCTGGCCGCAAAGGATCGGGTGACTTTGAACGCGAAGTCGTTCCGAAGCGCTATCTTCTCCGGTAAGTCATTGGGATCGATGCCAAGGTCTTTTAAAAGGGTGAGGGGATCGATATAGGCATCGGCCAATTGGGCCTGCCAAGTGTTTGACATGATCATCGAGCGTTTCTAAAGGCCACCGAGGGGACCTAAAAGCCTTAGGTTATCAAAGCGGGCAACAGTCCATTATAATGCCATGTTTATTCAGGCACATCATAGCTAGAGGCACGAATGGCGACAGTCAGCACCAGTGATTTCAAGGGCGGCATGAAGTTGATGATGGATGGTGAACCCTACAACATCCTCGAAAATGAATTCGTCAAACCAGGGAAGGGTCAGGCCTTCAACCGCGTCAAGTTAAGGAACCTCAAGACCGGCCGCGTCCTTGAGCGGACCTTCAAGTCCGGTGAAACCTTTGAAACGGCCGATGTGGTCGATACCGATATGCAGTATCTCTATAACGATGGTGAGCTGTGGCACTTCATGGTTGTTGAGACGTTTGAGCAGTATGGTGCCGATGAGGCCGCGGTTGCTGATGCCAAGAAGTGGCTGAAGGAGCAGGATATCTGCCAAGTGACGCTGTATAACGGGGTGCCGATTGGGGTGGCGCCACCGAATTTTGTTGAACTCAAAATTACCGAAACCGATCCCGGGGTTCGTGGTGATACCTCAGGCGGTGGCGGCAAGCCAGCCACACTTGAAACCGGGGCTGTAGTCCGTGTGCCCCTATTTATTGGGATTGATGAGGTCATCAAGGTCGATACCCGGACCGGCGAATACGTCTCACGCGTCAAGTAAGGGGCTCTTGATTGATGATCAAGGTGCGAGGTTTAGGTCTCGCACCGACCCTCCCTCATGAAAGACGCTATGCCCTCCATGTGGGCGCCTTCAAGCCCGCTTTCAGCCATCAGGATGAGGGCTCGTGTTAATCGCGCTATCCGCGAGTTCTTTGAGGATCGCGGCGTTCTCGAAGTAGAAACACCCCTGCTATCTCGGGGAACGGTGACGGACCCAGGCATCACCCCTTTTATAACCGCCTACCACCGCCCAGGATCCCCGCATTCAGAGGATCTTTACCTACAGACTTCGCCTGAATTCGCCATGAAGCGGCTTTTAGCCGCAGGTTCTGGGTCGATTTATCAGATGTCCAAAGCCTTTCGGAATGAAGAGCAGGGCCGTTACCATAATCCGGAATTCACCTTGCTCGAATGGTATCGGGTGGAGTTTGATTTGGATCAATTGCTGGATGAAGTCGAGGCACTGATCTTGATGCTGGCGGCATTCCTTGGGAAAGGCCTGAGCACGAAACGAATCAGTTATCAGGCGCTCTTTCTAGAAAGACTTGAATGTGACCCTCTTACATCCTCACTCCATGAATTTCAGGCCAAGGCTAAGGCGTTGGGTCTTCCTGAGGCATCGCATCTTTGCGGTGAAGACCGTGCGACCTGGTTGGATCTTTTATTCGGTCATTTCATCCAGCCTGATCTTGGCCGGGAGGCATTGACGATGGTGACCGGTTACCCGGCTATTCTTCCTTCCCTCGCTAGAGCGTGCCCCCATGATCCTCGTTACGTCGAGCGGTCAGAGCTTTTTCTCGAGGGGATGGAGCTTGGCAATGGGTTTCATGAACTGAGAGATCCCAAAGAGCAGCGTCAGCGGTTTGAAAGAGACCTTGAGCGACGAAAGCTTCATGGTCAGGTCATTCCGCCCATGGATCAACGGCTTCTGGACGCGCTGGGTGTTGGATTGCCTGCCTGTTCCGGCATGGCTATCGGATTGGACCGCCTGCTGATGGCTCTGATCGGATCGAGCTCCCTCGACGAGGTGATAGGATTCCCGATCGAGAGAGCCTGACCCAGGGAGCGACCGGCTTTATCGTCCTTTCTGCTTCCAAGGAGCCCGATTTACTCTATAATGATCGGCTTGCTGGAGAGGTGGCCGAGTGGTCGAAGGCGCACGACTGGAAATCGTGTATACGGCAACGTATCGAGGGTTCGAATCCCTCTCTCTCCGCCAGTATAAAGCCACACACTGGATCATTAGACCCAGAGGCAGCCTCAAGGCCACGCATCACCCGGTGCCTTTCGTTATTTCCCTGTCCCGATAGCGGCCACTACCCGTCGTCTCAAACCCCGTTTTCCATCAAAATATCAAGACTCTTTTTAGCATGGGTTTCGAGCCCTTTTTGGCCGGGTTGCGGCCAAAAAGGAGAGGGCTTGAAGCTTTGATCGCCTTTTAAGAGTGAGTGATCATGATGGATGAGGGCCAAATCTTTTTGGCTGAAGAAGAGCGGACGCTTAAATTAGCGTCCTCTTTGAAAAAGCCCATCTAATTCCTTCAGTGTTAATTGAATCCAAGTCGGCCGGCCATGGTTGCACTGGCCGCTCCGCTCTGTCTGCTCCATGTCTCTAAGGAGCGCATTCATCTCCAAAGTGGTCAAGGGGCGATGTGCTCTGACCGAGCCATGGCAGGCGAGGCTTCCAAGGAGAGCGTTGAAGGTCTCTTCCATGCGCCGAGATTGCCCATCTTCCTTCAGATCTGCCAAGACATCGCGGATCAACTGCTCTGCATGACCTTGAGATAGGGCGGCCGGAAGGGCTCTGACCAGCAGCATGGTCGGGGATACCCGGCTAAGATCAACACCAAACTCAAGGAGCATTTCAAAATGCTCGCTGGCGATCTCTGCTTCCTGTTCAGTGACCTCGATCCGAACCGGGAGTAACAGCGGCTGGCTCGGACTATTTCCGCTGGCGCGCTGTTGCTTCAATTTTTCATAAGTGACCCGCTCATGAGCGGCATGGGCATCCACGAGGATGAGCCCCTTCTCATTCTGAGCGAGGATAAAGGCGCCATGAAGGTGGGCCAGAGCAAACCCAAGCGGTGCTGAGGCGTTGAGTTGATCGACTTCTTCTGTAGCCTTTAAACGATGACCACTCAGGAGGTGGCCATAGGTTTCGACTAATTGATCCACCGGCAGTGGCAGGGTCGTCTGGCGAAATGGGTGCGTTGAATTTCCCATCGAAAAAGCGGTGGTTCCTGATGCTGATGTCGGCGCGCTGGTTGGCCTCTCGACCGATGAAAAAGCGGAAGCCTCTCGCATCTTCAAGCTTTCGGGACTGGCTGGGGCTAAACTTAAGCCCGCCATGGATTGCCCGAGGGCTTTATGGATGGACCGAAAAATGAAGTCATGAACCATCCTTGATTCCCGAAACCGGACCTCCATCTTGGTCGGGTGGGCGTTGACATCGACCAGTTGGGGATCGATTTCAAGATAGAGCACATAGAGGGGGTGACGGCCGTGGTAGAGAACGTCCTGGTAGGCCTGCCGCATCGCGACGTTGATGAGCTTGTCACGGACGAGGCGTCCATTGACATAGAAGAACTGCTGGTCCTGTTGGCTTCTCGAAAACGTCGGGAGACTCACCCAACCATGGAGGCGGAGTCCTGATGCGGTCATATCAAGAGGAAGACTTTGCTCCAGAAAGTCATTCCCAAGGAGCATGGTCAGCCGCTGATCAACGTCGCGGGCATCGAGAGAAGGCTTTAACCGAAGAATTTCCCGCTGGTTATGGGTGAGGGTGATACCCACATCCAGTCGTGCCAGCGACATACGGCGAATCAGGGTGTCGATGTGCTGAAATTCGGTTTTTTCGGACTTCAGGAATTTCCGTCGGGCCGGGGTGTTGTAAAAAAGGTCTCGAACTTCGACCGTGCTCCCCTCAGGGTGGGCCGCAGGGCGCACGTCAAAGAAGGTTTCGGCGCCATCAGTACTCACTTGCCAGGCGTTAGGTTCGCCGCGCTGCCTTGAGGTTAAGATCAGTCTTGAAACCGAACTGATGCTTGGGAGTGCCTCACCCCGGAACCCCATGGTGGCGACTTGTTCCAGATCTTCAAGGCTGCTGATTTTGCTGGTGGCATGGCGCGATAGGGCTAGCGCCAACTCGTCTTTGGCGATCCCGCTCCCATTGTCTCTCACCCGAAGGAGTCCAAGACCGCCTTGTTCTATATCGACTTCAATGCGGTCTGAACCGGCGTCAAAGGCGTTCTCTACCAATTCCTTGACAGCGGACGCGGGTCGTTCAACGACCTCACCGGCGGCGATTTGATTAATGAGCTGGGGGGGGAGGGTTCGAATAGCCATACGCTAAGAAAGAGAAGAGGGATGAGGGGGTATTGTGACGCAGGCCTTGAAGCCTTACAAAGCGTTCAGTTTGAAAATATTTCCTTTACAGGTGGGGATCTGCCCCTTAAATTTCCCTCCATTAGACGTCATTTATCATGTTGAGCGATCCCAAGATTTTCCACCAGCGCATCGGGCACTGCCTTTCCAAAGATCGCCACCGGCTCGCCAGAATGCTCGACCGCCTGCTGGCTGATCAAAAGGCGGGTCATAACCTCGATGGTGCCCTTGGGGATTTTGAACAACGCATTCTGGCGTCAGAGGCCTTGGTCGATCGCAGAGTCCGCTCAATCCCAAAAATCACCTATCCAGATCTCCCCGTGTCAGAGCGCCGCCAGGAGATCCTCGATGCCTTGATTGCCCATCAGGTGATCATCGTTTGTGGAGAGACAGGGTCCGGTAAGACCACACAGCTTCCCAAAATCTGCCTTGAAGCAGGGCGTGGCCGACGAGGGTTTATTGGTCATACCCAGCCGCGCCGGATTGCGGCAAGAACCGTCGCTCTTAGGATTGCCGAAGAGATGGGGCAGCCCCTAGGCCAGGCCGTGGGTTACAAGGTCCGCTTTCAAGACCAAAGCCGGCCTGAGAGCCTCATCAAATTGATGACCGATGGCATTCTGCTCGCTGAAACCCCAAGGGATCGGTTTCTCGATGCCTACGACACTCTGATCGTCGATGAGGCCCATGAACGCAGCCTTAATATCGATTTCCTTCTAGGGTATCTCAAGTGGCTGTTACCTCGGCGTCCCGACCTTAAGGTCGTGATCACTTCGGCGACGATTGATCCTGAAAGGTTCTCAAAACACTTTGACGATGCCCCTATTCTCCAGGTCTCGGGGCGGACTTATCCTGTGGATCTTCGCTATCGACCGGTCGAGGTGGAAGAGGGGGATGAAACGGATCACCCCGAACAGCAGGCGATATTGGATGCCGTCGATGAGCTTTGGCGTGAAAATCCAGGCGATATCCTGATCTTTCTCAGCGGCGAGCGGGAGATTCGGGAGACCCATGAATCGTTGAAGAAACATCATCCTTCAAAATGCGAGATTTTACCGCTGTATTCAAGGCTCTCCCAATCAGAGCAGGAAAAGGTTTTCAAGCCAATCGGACACCGGCGGATTATCCTTTCGACCAACGTCGCTGAAACGTCTCTAACCGTCCCCGGCATCCGCTCGGTCATCGACACCGGCTATGCCAGAATCAGTCGCTATTCACACCGCAGCAAGCTGCAGCGACTGCCCATTGAAAAAATCTCTCAGGCTTCTGCTCATCAGCGCTCTGGTCGCTGTGGCCGGGTCGGTCCTGGGATCGCGATCAGGCTTTATTCGGAGCAGGATTTTATCAACCGCCCGGAATTTACCGATCCTGAGATTTTGAGGACGAATCTCGCCGCAGTGATCCTTCAGATGCATGCGCTGAGGCTTGGCGACATCGCACGCTTCCCTTTTGTCGAGCCCCCTGATGAGCGTTTGATTCGGGATGGCCTTCGAACACTTCAGGAGTTGAATGCGCTGAATGAGCGCAACGAGATCACGCCGATTGGAAGAGGTCTTGCAAAGCTGCCCGTTGATCCCCGTCTCGGCCGCATGCTCATGGCCGCCCGCGATGAAAACTGTCTCTCTGAAATCGCGATCATTGTCTCGGCTCTGAGTGTTCCAGATCCTCGGGAGCGCCCTCAAGATAGGGCCCCTCAGGCAGATCAAAAGCATGCAAGGTTTAAAGATGAGCGCTCGGATTTTGTGGCGTTGCTGAATCTCTGGCGAGATTTTCATCATGAAAAGCAGCATCGATCGAGAGCAAAGTTGCGCCAATACTGCCGCGATTCTTTCCTATCTTTCGTCCGAATGTCAGAGTGGCAGGATGTCCACAGCCAGATCATGGAGGTGATTAAGGGCGACTTGGGCTTCAAGATGAACGAGGCGCCTGCTGATTATCCTGAGATCCATCGGGCGCTCCTTTCAGGGCTCCTGACCAATGTGGCGCTCAAACAGGAGCAGAACGACTATCTAGGCGTCAGGGGCGTGAGGCTCCACATTCATCCAGGATCCTACCTCTTCAAGGTCAAACCCAAGTGGATCATCTCGCAAGAGCAGATCGAAACGACCAAGGTCTATGGGCGAACGGTTGCGGCGATTGAGCCTGAATGGATCGAATCGATCGGGGCCCATCTCATCAAATCGCACTACTATGATCCTCATTGGGAGCGAAAAGCTGGACGCGTCGCGGTCCATGAACGCACCCAATTATTTAGTCTGATCATTCAGTCTGGACGAAAGATTCCCTATGAACGGGTCAATCCAAAGGATGCTCGCGAGATGTTTATCCGTCATGCCTTAGTACTGATGGATTATGAGAGTCGGGCGCCTTTCTTTCTTCACAATCTCAAGCTTTTGGAGGAGGCGGATTACCTTCAGCAGAAAGGCCGCCGCGTCGATCTTCTGGTCGATGAGGCGTGGCTCACCCAGTTCTTCGACCAGAAAATCCCCAAGGATGTCGTCAGCAGTGTCACCTTTGAGAAATGGCGGAAGCTGAGTGAATCGAAGGATCCAGGGCTTTTAAAGCTCACGCCGGATGACATTACTGTCAAAGTGGATGCGACCCTCGATGCGGTCAACTTCCCAGACCACTGTCAGATCGGATCCATTCGTATTCCGCTGCAGTATCGCTTTGAGCCAGGCCATGACGAGGATGGCGTCACAGCCCTGATCCCGCTGCATCTTCTGAATACGCTCGATGAGGCACCGTTCCGATGGCTGGTTCCTGGAATGCTTCGAGAAAAAGTGGTTGCCCTGATTAAATCCTTACCCAAAACGCTCCGAATTCATTTCGTTCCGGTTCCAGATCATGTCGATCGCATCTTGCCGATGCTGGACATCGGGAGAGGCTCGCTGTATGGGCAATTGTCGATGGCGCTCAAGAAAACAGGGGGTATTGCGGTTGGGACGGACGCTTTTCGGGAGGATATTCTCCCGAATCATTTGAGGATGACTTTTAAGGTGGTGGACGAACATGACCGGGTGATCGATCAATCCCGTGATCTTGAAGTCCTAAAACGCCGTCACTCGGGAGATGCCGGAAAAACATTCCAAAAGATTGCGAGTCAGGCCTATCTTCATACGGGATTGACCCATTGGTCCTTTGGTGAACTTGGCGACAGTTTTGATGGGGAGCATGAAGGCCTTAAGGTCTATGGATTTCCAGCTGTCGTGGATGAGGGTGAAACGATTGGCGTTCGTGTTCTTGAATCACCCGAGGCGGCTCATCAAGCGCATGAGCGGGGTGTCTCAAGGCTATTACGGATCGTCCTTTCAAAGGAGATAAAGTACATCAAGCGTCAGTTGGTGATGGATGCGGCCGCTGAATTAACGTATCGACAGCTTCAGGGACATCCTTTCCTTTACAGTAGCCTCGCCAAAAATCGAGAACTCAAGGAAGATCTTCTCGATCGTCTGGTGGCGTCGGTGTTTCTTGAAGGCCAACCCATCATTCGAAGTCAGGAGGCTTTTGATGAACGTGTTCGATTGGCGCGAAGCGATCTATTAAGCCGGGCCGATCAGATGGCTGAAGCGGCCCGAAAGATTTTGGATCTTTATCGATCGATCAGGAAGGCACTTTCTGGAACCCTGTCAGCGGTCCTTCGGGAGGATATCGATAAGCAGTTGAGTCGGATGATCTATCAGGGTTTTTGGGTGACCACCTCTTGGGCAAACATTAGTGAAATGCCGAGGTATTTGGGCGCCATCCTTAATCGCTTACAAAAGGCGCCTCAGGATCCCCAAAAGGATCTCCATCAACTGAGCCAGATCGCCCCCTTTTTGGAATGTTACTGGGCATTGGTAGAGCGGGAGCAGGGCCGCCGTGTCCCCGAGCGTGATGCCTTTCGCTGGCAGTTGGAAGAATTTAGGGTGTCCTTATTCGCTCAGCAGCTGAAGACCCTGGCACCGATCTCAGGGAAGCGCATGACGGATGCCTGGGCCTTACTGAGCGGTAAGGCCCCATGAGGAAGGCCCCCTTAATTAGAGCCTTTTGGGGGGCCGATGAGCTCTAAAGCGAGGCCCATATAAGGCGCCAATTGAGGAATTTGAGGCACCTTAAGTCCTTTGCCGACCACGTGA
>JBEIRQ010000223.1:0-3329 GCA_040375885.1 Methylococcus sp. | reverse complement strand
TAAGCTGTCACCCACATCCCGCATAAGCTCGCTAACAGATCGTCAGTAATGATCCCCAATATGGAAGCCCTTCGCCCTTTGATTCAGAAAAAATACATTGACGCTCATTTTTATGGTGATCTGGTCCTTTTGGTCGTAGGATTAAGTCTCAGCTGTGAGCTTTTGGGAGACCGCTCCGTTTGACCCCGTCAATGAAGATAATGATTCGTTTCTTGCTATCAAAAGGTTGAAATGGGCGATGCCGACCTGCTTTGATGTTCTGGTGATCGGTAGCGGCGCCGCGGGCCTCAGCCTCGCGCTTCGACTGGCTGATCGGGCCCAAGTGGCGGTGATTTCAAAGACCGCTCTCATGGAATCCAACACCCTCTATGCTCAGGGGGGGATTTCGGCTGTCCTTGACGCCGAGGACTCGATCGAATCCCACATCCAAGATACCCTCGATGCGGGCGCTGGGCTTTGCGATCCCGATACCGTCAGGCTCGTTGTCTCGCAAGGGAAAGCCTGTATCGATTGGCTGTTAGATCAGGGGGTCCCTTTCACCGAAGTGGAATCGGGGCGTGGCGATCATCAACTGCATCTGACCCGCGAAGGCGGTCATACCCACCGGCGGGTCGTTCATGCCGCCGATGCCACAGGTCGCGCCATTGAGACGTCTCTGGAACAGCATGCCCGACAGCATCCCAATATTCATCTTTTTGAGTACCACAATGCCATCGACCTGATTACAGGCCCCAAACTCGGCCTCTTGGAGCGCGGCGTCGTCGGGGCCTATGTGCTCGATGGCAAATCCCATCAGGTCGTTACGATGAGGGCCCGGTTTGTCGTCATTGCCTCAGGCGGGGCCAGCAAGGTCTATCTTTACACCAGCAATCCCGATATCGCGACGGGTGATGGTATCGCCATGGCCTGGCGGGCTGGCGCCAGTGTCGCCAACCTCGAGTTCATCCAGTTTCACCCGACCTGTCTCTATCATCCTCATGCCCGCTCGTTTCTGATCTCAGAAGCGATCAGAGGCGAAGGAGGCCGTCTCCTGCTGCCGGATGGAACCTCCTTTATGACACGATTTGACCCGAGGGGAGAGCTCGCTCCTCGAGATATTGTGGCTCGCGCCATCGATCATGAGATGAAACGGCTGGGAGCAGATTGCGTTTTTCTCGATATCTCTCACCGTCCAGCGGCCTTCATCAAGCAACATTTCCCGAACATTTATGCCCGCTGCCTAGAGCTCGGTATCGATATCACCCGAGCACCCATTCCGGTGGTCCCTGCAGCGCACTATACCTGCGGCGGCATTAGGACGGACCTTCATGCCTGTACCGATGTCCCTGGACTGCTCGCCATTGGCGAAGCGGCCTCGACCGGTCTCCATGGCGCTAACCGGATGGCCAGCAACTCACTCCTTGAATGCCTGGTCTTTGCAAAGCGTGCGGCTGAACACATTCTGCAGACCCTCGACCAGCGACCGATTCCGCCAGAACTTCCGGAGTGGGATGAAACGAAAGTGACCGATTCGGATGAATCGGTCGTCGTCGCCCATAACTGGGATGAAATTCGTCGCTTCATGTGGGATTACGTGGGCATCGTCCGGACCGATAAGCGGCTTCAAAGAGCACTGCGGCGAGCGGAGCTTCTAAAGCAGGAAATTGCCGACTATTACGGTAATTTTAGAGTCACCAATGACCTCTTGGAGCTTCGTAATCTGGTAATCGTCGCTGAATTAATCATTCGTTGCGCCCTCCTCCGAAAGGAGAGCCGAGGCCTCCACTTCACCCTCGATCACCCACAACCGGATCAGACCCAGCCTCCCCGCAACAGCGTTCTCCACCCGCGCGTCAACGAACGCTGAGGCGACGTCTTTGAAAGCGATGGCCATTGAAGCCCCTGAGCGTTCGTTTCGCTTAGTGCCGATAGAACACACACCGCCCTCGCTAACGCCTGGTGACGTCCTCATCCGAGTGGCTGCCGCTGGAATCAATCGCGCCGATTTGATGCAGTGCCGGGGCATTTATCCGCCCCCTCAAGGCGCTTCAGAGCTCCCAGGTCTCGAACTCTCGGGAACCATCATGGCCGCTTCGGGGGATACACCGAACTTAAAGCCGGGTGATCGCGTGTGTGCTCTCGTCGAAGGGGGCGCCTACGCCGAGATCGCCAAGGCCAGGGCAAGCCTCTGTTTCTTGATCCCAGATCACTTAAGCTTCACCGAAGCAGCCAGCCTTCCAGAAGCCTTGTTCACCCTCTGGTCTAACCTCATTGAAAGAGGACGTCTGGCGAGTGGTGAAACCGTCCTCATTCATGGCGGCACGAGTGGAATCGGTCACTTGGCACTCCAGATCGCGATGGCTCTCGGGGCAAGGGTCCTTGCAACCGTGGGGACAGAGTCAAAAGCAAAGGTCGCCGAAAGTCTCGGCGCGAGTGCCATCCATTATCGAAACCAGCCCTTGAGGGATCGGGTCTTAGCCCTAACAGAAGGTCGAGGGGGCTGATCTGATTCTCGATATCATCGGCGCCAGCTACCTTAGAGCACACCTTGACCTTTTGAAGCCAAAGGGTCGGCTGGTGATCATCGGCCTTCAAGGCGGCGCTCAAAGCCATATGGATCTTTTGCCCATTCTTCAAAAGCATCTGACCATCACCGGCTCTACCCTCAGGGACCAATCACCTCAGGAAAAGGACGCCCTTTCTGAGGCCATCAAGGCATCCTTATGGCCGTTGGTCGTTCATGGCACCTTAAGGCCCATGATCGACAGCACGCACCCTTTAGACCAAGCCGATGAAGCCTTATCCTTGTTCAGTCAGGGACTTCACACCGGTAAAATGGTCCTCACCATGCGACATCCCTCTTTATGAAGGCACACCCTCTTTTTTTCTTCTGCCTGACGCTCCTCCTTCTGGTAGGCCCTTTAGACAGTCACGCGGATCTTTCAAAAGGGCTTCAGGCGGCCTCGGAGCAGCGCTGGGAAGAGGCCTACAAAGAGTTTAAAGGGCCCGCAGTAACCGGTAATTCGAACGCTCAGGTCAACCTTGGAAACCTTTATCTCAAGGGACTTGGAGTCGCGCAGAGTGATGCGAGGGCCTTTGACTGGTTTGAGAAGGCCGCGTTTCAAGGAAACCCCTTAGGCCAAAGCAAGCTGGCTATCCTCTATTTTTATGGCCTCGGGGTGCCGAGCGACCACCGAAAGGCAGCAGAATGGTTCCTGAAAGCCGCGGATCAGGGCGATGGGGGGGGAGGGCCCCCCCAAGTCCGCAACCACACAAAACAGGCCGGGGGGTGGGTGAGCAACACCCCCCGGGTGAGGATGATAGCTGTAGGGAGAGAGAGGCAGGGACAC
>JBEIRQ010000185.1:0-3798 GCA_040375885.1 Methylococcus sp. | reverse complement strand
GGCAGATCTATTGCTGATCACCAAGACCGATCTTCTGCCTTATCTGCCAGAATTTTCAATGGAGAAGGCGCGGGCTTCTCAAAGAGCCCTTGCAACCAAAGCCAAGCTTATTGCCCTCTCCGCCAAAACCTCTGAGGGACTTTCCTCATGGACCGATTGGATGAAGTTTCAGTGCGCGGGCTATCACTCACTCCTTGAAAAGGGCCTCAGCTTAAAGCCGCGCGTGGCTGAAGAAGGCAAAGCCCTTCATCTTGACCGGCCGGAGATCATCTTTAAACCGGTGGCTTGATGATCTTCGTGCTTAAAGGTGGCCCTTTGGCTCTTCTTGTCTTAAGGTGAATAGTGAGGCTTCAATAGGCGTTTCAGCCTTTAGGATCTTTATTGAAGGGCGGGTTCAGGGCGTTGGCTTTCGCCCTTTTATCTTCCGTCTCGCAAAAGATCTCGGACTTCGTGGTTGGGTCCTTAATGATGGTGGTGCCGTTGAGGTGCACGTCGAGGGCCAGATATCCGATCTCAAGATTTTTCAAGAGGCTCTGATCGATCAGGCCCCCCCTATGGCCCTCCCCTCTATTAGACTATCGCTAGCGATACCCCCAGAGGGTTTTCACCGTTTTGAGATTCTTAAGAGCCGAAATGATCACCAAGGTGATCGAGTGATGCCTCAAGACCAAGGCGTCTGCCAGCCCTGTCTTGTTGAACTAAAAGACCCTCAAGATCGGCGTTACCGCTATCCCTTCATTCACTGCACCCAGTGCGGCCCGCGCTACACGGTCATTCATGATTTTCCCTATGACCGTCTTCATACGGTCATGGCGGACTTTCCCCTTTGCATCTCATGCCAGAAGGAATACGAGAATCCGATCGATCGCCGTTACCATGCTGAAGCGATGGCCTGTCCCCGCTGTGGTCCCGTTCTTTCTTATCGAAAAGGGACTGATGGCCCCTTTCTAATGGGGGAAGCGGCCCTTAAAGCCGCGATCGGCGCGTTGGTGGCTGGGGATATCCTCGCCGTTAAAGGCATGGGGGGCTATCACCTGATGCTGGATGCGACGTCGGAAGACAGTATCGAGCGGCTTCGCCTTAGAAAAAATCGTCCTCAAAAACCCCTGGCGGTCCTTGTTTCTGAAACCTTGATGGATGAACAGTGGCCGGAGGATGGAACGGATGCTCGACGTCTTGCCCGTGAAAAGCTCCTATCGCCCGAGCGTCCTATTGTCTTGATGCCGCTGGGTGATCGAGCCTGGCTTCCTTCAGGCATTGCGCCTGGACTTCAAGAGGTCGGTATCTTGCTCTGTTCGACCCCACTTCAGGCGCTATTACTCGATGGCGTCGATCGCCCCCTGATTGCGACTTCCGGGAATATCAGCGGAGAGCCGGTCTTCATCGATCCGAAGGCGGTTGATCAACGACTTTTAAATGTGGCCGATGGCTTTTTGCATCATGACCGGCCCATTCTTCGCCCCGCGGATGATGGGGTCTTTAGGGTCATCGATGGGAAGCCCAGACCTTTAAGGATCGGCCGGGGAGGGGCGCCTTTGATGTGGCGATTAAAACGTCCTTTGATGGAACCCCTTCTCGCTGTGGGTGCCGATCTTAAGAATACCTTTGCTCTTTCTAAGGCGGATCGGGTCATCGTCTCTCCGCATCTTGGCGATCTTGGAAGTCCTCGAGGTCTTGACGTATTTGAGAGTCTGGTGAAGGACTTTGAGCGGCTTTATGGCATTGAGCCTCGGCATGTGGTCGTTGACCAACATCCGGGTTATTTTTCAAGGCAATGGGCATTGGATCTTGGGCTTCCACTCATCAGTGTCGGCCATCATCACGCTCATGCCTCAGCGGCATATGGGGAGTGGGGTGGGGAGGGTACTCTTCTCGTCTTTACCTTCGATGGTTTGGGATATGGAGAAGATGGCACACTTTGGGGCGGCGAGACCCTTTTGGGGCGCCCTGGGTGTTGGGAGCGGGTGGGATGCCCGAGATCTTTCCATCTGGTCGGTGGAGCCTCTGCGAGCCGAGAGCCATGGCGATCGGCCCTGGCCCTCCTTTTTGAGACCGGACGCGATAGCTTCAGAGATCTAGATCCTAAGGCCCTTGTGAAGACGGCCTGGAGCCTTGGAGTCAATACGCATGAAACCACATCCGTAGGTCGTCTTTTTGATGCAGCAGCGGCGCTCATGGGGCTTTGTATGACCGCCCGGTATGAAGGGGAGGCCCCGATGCTCCTTGAGGCACTGGCTGAAAAGATGACAGGGATCGAAGGGCTGTCATTACCGATCGAAGAAGAGAGGGGCCTTTATCGGTGGGACTGGTCCCCGCTGATCGATCCCTTGATGGATGAGGGGCGTCCTTTATCAGAACGGGCCGTCCTTTTTCATGAAACCCTTGCACGGCTGATCGGGCGCCTCGCTATCAGGATTCGTGAGACCCATGGAGAGATGACCGCGGTTGCACTCACCGGTGGTGTGTTTCAGAATCGGCGTCTAACGGAATCAGCCATAGCGCATCTTAAAACGGCGGGGTTTAAGGTCTTTTTGCCCGAGATCTTTCCAGTCAATGATGGAGGGATTAGTTTTGGTCAGGTCATCGAGGCACAGGCTATGATGTCCTTCAATGAGGGGCAAGGGGAGGATTATGGAGCGAAATGAGTGTTTGGACGATCAAGGTTTCAGTGCGTTGGAGGAGGCATCAGGACGGCTTCGTTGGCCTGAACTTGAACGACATTTTGCGCGAGGGGTGGTGGTCGTGGTTTTAAGTCCACTCGACTTTTTGGCGGTCGCCAAGGCCATGGCTCAAAACGAAGCGGACGCTTTAGCGACGTGGATGGCGGCGGGATTGGTGCGGAAAGCCACCGATGAGGATGCTAAAACGTGGGTAGATGAAGATGCCCTCCTCAACGCCGTGGTGGTGGCTCCTTGGGTTGTGGTCCAGATTCACCACAGCACCTAGAGGCGAGGGTCTTTTTTGCTTCATGGCAGAGTCCCAAATGGGCTCCCTTTACCTTTTTTGAAGAAGAGCTCAAACGAGCGTTTTCCCCCGATGACCCCAATGAACTCCGAGGCTGCGGTAAAAAGGAGCAGCCAGAAAAAAAGGAAAAGGTGGTTCGCGAAAAAGAGGGGCCAGCGGATTTCGGATCTGTATTCCATGAGAGCGCTCAAAGGTCCATGTCCCTCAAAAAGATGGGGGAGCACTTCCTCGAAAACCAAGGCTAGAGTTCCCAGAAAAAAATAGATCACGGTCTTCCACAAGGTACCCATTATCAAGGGATGTTCCCGGTAGCGCTCAAGAAAGTCTCGTCCATCAAGGACAAGGTAAAGCTTTCCTAATACCAACGCACTCAACGTGGCGCTAGCGGAGCGCCCTGGGGTCACGCCAAAGCTCTCTTCATCGAGATGGCGGATTAATAAAGACAGATGGAAGACGACCAGGAAGAAGATCGTCGGTGGGAAAGCCTTCTTTCCTTCCTTTAAGATGACGTGAAACCATTTTTTCATTCAGGTGGCCAAAAGGTTTTGATGGAAGGCGTGCGATTATCTTAAAGGGGTTTAGCCTCGGCGCGGCGAAAAGCTCCCAAAGCCAAAAGGATCCATCCAATCATAAAGCTGAGGCCGCCGAGGGGCGTGATCATCCCGAACTTTCGGATCCCTGAGAGGCAAAGCGTATAAAGGCTACCTGAAAAGATAAGAATCCCTATCCCCATCAGAACCCCCGCTGCATAAAAGATCTTTGAGTTCGGGTTCCTCTCAAAGAGAAGGCCGATGGCGATCATCGCTAAGGCATGGGCTAGATGATAATCGACGG
>JBEIRQ010000101.1:0-6125 GCA_040375885.1 Methylococcus sp. | reverse complement strand
TCGCCAGCGGCGCCCGCTCACGGGTCCAGGACTACTGGTTTCCAAAGGTCTATGGGGTTTCGGCGGATCCCATGTTGCAATCACTTGAAGAGCGGGAGAAGGAAATTTGGACCATCGCCCGCCGGGTCCTCAAACCAGAGATGCTGGATGAGCTGAAGGAGGCGATCGATAAATGGCGTAAAACCTCCGGGGATCCCCAAGGGGATCTCGAGGCCTTTGCCAGTAACTCTCTGGTCAGTGACGTCACCAAAGGTTTTAGTAAATCGAAGTCCTCTTCGCTCCCCTCGAGCGTCTTTGCCCTTTTGGATATCGATCCCCTCGCAGGCCTTGATCCTGCCACCCGTGAATTGACCGAAACCCGCCTCTTTGCTGAGAGGGCTCTTTTTATGGGTCAAAGAATGCCCCAGCTGATCGAGTGGCAAATGGAATTATTGGCCCTTCAATCGGCGGCCATGCCTCAAGTGAGCCAAGTGGTGGATGGTGGGACTAAAATCGCGAATGCCAGCGAACGCATCTCGATCATCCTTGATCGCTTTCCAGGACTCATCTCTCAGGAGCGAGAAAAAATCATGGCCTCGCTTCGAAGTGAAAGCGACAGTCTGATGAAGCTCTCTCGAGAGGTCGGTTTATCGCTTGAAGCCGGCCAGAAGATGGCCAGCGCGACCGATCTAGCCCTGAAGTCCTTCGATGGCATTCTGACCCACCTTGATCAGTCACCCAAAGACCCCAATGCCCCGCCCTTTGATATCAAGGATTACACCAAAGCGGCTCATGAGATCAGCACGATGTCAGAACGGATCAACGAGGTCTTTAAGACCGTGGGTATGGCCGCAGAACCAGCCCAAATCAACCAAATCAAGGCCCATGTGGAAGCCCTGTCAACGCTGACCCTGAAGGAGGGCCAATCCCTCATTGACTATGCCTTCATGAAATTAGTGACCTTGGCCTTGGTGATCAGCTTGATGATCGTTTCAAGCCTCATCCTTTATCAGTGGCTCCGCGGGAAAATGAACCCTTCACCTCACTGATCGGCGTTCCTCCTTGAAATAGGGACTTTCCCGGGCCATATCGAGTCAAAGACGTCGGTATGATTCCCTTTCTCTTTCAGGCACGGTCTTCTTCATGCAGCATTCATCAAGGTATCAACGTTTTATCGTTCCCGTTGTGGTGGTGTTTTTTCTGGCCATCGGCTTTTTCAATAAGGACCGGTTCATCGCACCAGCCCCACCGCGGCCATCCCAAGACAGGTCTGGCCTTGGGGCCCCATCGGTGAATCCTATCCTGCCCATAGCAAGCACTGACCGGGATGATTTTTCGGCCATCGTCGATGCCATGGGGCCCGCGGTCGTCAACATCAGCACTCGTCGAACCTCGAAAGAGGCGCCACCCCAGGCGCCTAGTGGTGAGGGAGAAGCCGATCCCTTTGCGCCTTTTTTTGGTCCTGAGGAAGGCGCTGAGCCCGAAGCGCCTGCTGAAGGTCTTGGATCTGGCTTCATCATTGCTCAAGATGGGATCATCTTAACCAATGCCCATGTAGTCGATGGCGCCGATGAGGTCTCCGTACGGCTCCGGGACCAAAGAGAATTTCCTGCCAAAGTGATGGGTGTCGACCGCCTGAGCGACACGGCTGTTTTAAAAGTCGATGGCCAAAATCTCCCTATCATTCCGATTGGGGCGTCACCCTCTATTCGCGTCGGGGAATGGGTCGTTGCGATCGGATCACCCTTTGGCTTTGACAATACGGTCACCGCAGGCATCGTCTCAGCGACGGCGCGCTCCCTCCCGGAAGAAGGTTACGTTCCTTTCATTCAGACCGACGTGGCCGTCAATCCAGGTAATTCGGGTGGTCCTTTGATTAATACTCGAGGTGAAGTGATCGGAATCAATTCGCAAATTGTTTCAAAGACGGGTGGCTATCAAGGCCTTTCCTTTGCCATTCCGATGGATGTCGCGCTCCATGTGAAAGAAGAACTCCTTGCCAACGGCCGGGTTAGCCGCGGCAAACTCGGTGTTTCAGTACAAGATCTTTCTCAAGGCCTAGCAGAATCTTTTGGTCTTTCAACCCCTGATGGCGCCTTGGTTGGCATGGTGACCGCCAAAGGTCCTGCAGATCTCGCAGGCCTCAAAGCCGGCGATATTATTCTTGAGATGAATGGCGTCAAGGTCACCGATTCGAGGAGCCTCCCACCCAAAGTCGCCCTTTTGAAGCCAGGATCTCTTGCGCATATCAGCCTTTGGCGTGATGGAAAAATCATCGCTCTCGACATCAAGGTCGTCGAACTCGAAGACACGTCTCGTGGGGTGGAGCCTCAGGTGCCTCAAGACCCGACAACCGCTGATCATTTAGGGCTTAGGACCCGGTCCTTATCACCCGAAGAACTGAAGGCCTTAGCGCTCGATGGCGGTGTTTTAGTCGAGCAGGCGGTGGGTTCTTCTAAGAAGGCGGGCCTTCGTGCTGGCGATATCATCGTCGCGGTGAATGGCGATCGGATTCATGATCAGAAGGATCTGAAAGAACGGCTTTCCCCAAAAAAGGAGAAGGATTCGGTGGCCCTTTTGATCCAGCGACAGGGCGACACCCTATTTCTCCCTTTCCCTCTCCATTAGGGGCTTCATCTTCCCTTAGATTTACAAAGCTGTGGACAAAGGGGTCCTGAGGCTGTGGATGAATGGGGTGACTTAAGATCCCACTCATAACCCTCCCCTTTATCCACAATGAGAGAGGAACCTAAAGCGCCTTTATCCACAGGTTATGGGTGTCATAACCCCTTCAGTCATATAAAGAAAAAACTTCTTCCACAGAAAAAGGCGGCACTAATAGTAAAAATAAGGTTTATCTTTCTTTTTAATCTATAAAACCATCAGGTTTCCTTGCCTTCCTCCCAAAGAGGCCCCTATCATGGCGCATCGTTTAAAAGGGTGGGGCTATGATCATTAGTGTTTTGAATCAAAAAGGCGGGGTGGGTAAAACGACGCTCTCGATCAACATCGCATCGGGACTCGCTCAATCCGGACAGAAAACCCTTTTAGTCGATGCTGATCCACAAGGGAGTGCTCTCGATTGGAACGCATCTCGGCAGGAAGAAAGCCTCTTTCCCGTGGTTGGTATGGCGCGTCCAACGCTCCACAAGGATATTCCGGGATTAGCCACCGCCCATGACCATGTGGTCATCGATGGTCCCCCAAGAGTCAACGATCTTGCAAAGTCGGCGATTATGGCCAGCGATCTGGTCTTGATACCCGTTCAGCCATCCCCTTATGATATTTGGGCGGCAGATGAAATCGTCAAAATGATCCAGGAGGCGATGATCTATAAGGCTCATTTAAAGAGCCTCTTTGTGATCAATCGTTTGGTCGCGCATACCGCCATCGGGCGGGAAGTGATTGAAGCCCTGAAAGATTACCCTTTTGAGGTCTTAACCGCGACGGTGAGTCAACGAGTTGTCTTTGCAGAAAGTGCCGCAGCCGGTCTCTCGGTTCTTGAATTTGCCCCGAAAAGCCCAGCAGCGTCCGATATGAAGACCTTGGTCAAAGAACTTCTGACCCACGCAGGTTAAAGGCGCCAAGGCGCCCGTCTTTTTTCAAAAACTATCGTCCATAAGGCCTAGGCTGGTTTTTTGGTTCAGCCAGTAGAAATAGATCCCCCAGACCATCAAATGGATGGCAATAATGCCGCGTAGGATCCAGATGTAAGAAGACATTCGGGTCTTATGGCGGAAATCATTCTGAGCAATGAGGGCTCCAGGCCAGCCGCCCATGAGTTCCAGAAGGTGAAAATAGACCTCGGGTATCCGCCACCGGTGGGTGGCCGCGTGGGCCTTGTCCAATCCGTAAAGAAACATGGTTAAAAGACTGAGGATCCAATAGCTAAAGAAAGGTAACGGGTTCTTGGCCATCAGTAAGAGAAACCCAGAGAGGACCAAGGGGGTGATAATCAGAACATTGATCACCCAGGACCTTTGGCGAGGATTAAGTTCAAAAGGGGTATCCGACGCCCGCTGTGAAGGTTCTATTGCCGGGATGTGGGCATAGGTTGCACGTTTCTTAGAGGCTGAACCCCCGGCTCTGAAGTGAACGTCATCGCCGATTTCAGGGCGCCGGGTCAGGCCCTTTTTGAACGTGCTGATGTGAACAAAGTAGTCATCTTCAGTTCCTTGAGGCCTTATAAAACCAAACCCCTTCTGGTCGTTCCACATAACCAGAACGCCCCGCTGCATAGGTGTTTGTAAGCGCTTCTTGTGTTTCGAAGGGGCGGCCATAATGATAAAAATTCCGAGTGGTGTGCGCCGACAATTATCGCAAAAACGGCGCTTGTTCGGTGATCGGGCCGTTCAAGCGCAATCACGCCTTGATCGCAATGAAGCCTGAAAAGTTGTACCAGCGAAAAAAGACCTCACAGGCGCTGTAGCCGTTTTTCAACAGCAGGGCGCGGTTTTCTGCATCCTGATACGGTATTAAAACATTCTCTAAGGCCTCCCGTTTCTGGGCAATTTCCATATCCGTATACCCATTGCGCTTTTTAAATTCATAAAAATGTTTAATAAAAAGACGATTCAGAAGCGAAGGCTCCCCAAGAACCTTTTCGACCAGCAGGAGGCATCCCCCAGGCCGGGTGCCTTGGGCAATCCTTGAAATAAGGTCATCACGGTAGAGTGGCCTGATGAATTGAAGGGTGAGGTTCAATATCACCACCGAGGCATTGTCGATGATGAGACCCTCCTCTAGGTTCTGGCGCTGAAGGGTGAAGGGATGCTTTAGGGGTTGATTGAAGAGTTTTTGCCGCGCCACAGCGAGCATTTCCTCAGAGGCATCCATGCCAACAAGTTCGAGCTGCTCTTCAAGGAGACAGTGATCAAGGGCGATCAAGGTGTTGCCCGTCGAGCAGCCAAGATCATAGATCCGACTCCCAGGCTGAACAAAATCGCCCGCCATTTCGCCGATCATCCGTTGAATTTCATCATAAAAGGGAACGGAACGATCGAGCATGTCATCAAAAACACGCGCGGTCTCGGCGCCGAAATTAAAGTCCTCGACGCGCTCTTTTGGATCCTTGAAGTGTTCGTCTTTGATCATGGCGGTGGCAATCAAAAAGAGGCCTTAGGTCGATGCCTGACGATCACGAAGACCAACAGGAGAAACAGCCAGGCACACGAAAAATAACCTATCACATAGTCATAGCTACTGATCCAGCCTATGAGATCAGATCGGGCATTCGGATAGGATAATGACTTACTGAGTTTGATCACGAAGACCCACCCGGCGTGAATCCCAAGACATAAAAATAGACCTTCAGGCCTTAGAAGCCTCAAAGTTCCAAGGAAAAGGCCGGCGACAAAGAGGGCAAAAAACGCATCTAAGGGGGCGGCGGCGAGGTGGGAAAAGCCATCAAAAGCGATTCTAAAGGGGGTATCCAAACCCACGTTAGAAAGATCCGTTGTCCACTTGGTGCCGATGAAATGGAGAGCTGCATAAAAAAAAGCGCTGATGGTGACGGCAAAAAGGGGGCCAGTCAGCCTCAAAATGATCGCTAAGAGAGCTCCTCGAAAAAGGGTTTCCTCAAGCAGCGCCACACCGAAACCGGTTGCAAGCGATTGGAGAAAGAGCACGGTAAGACCACCCATGGACCAGGGATTACCGCCTGGAAGGCGTATCCCAAGCTTCAGGAGGAGGAGGACGTGAAGCCCCAGCATCAGGACTCCAAGCCCTATCCCGAAAGGAATAGCGCGTAACCACTGGCGATGATAACCGAGATCCTTGAATTGAAGGCCAAGGGCTCTGAACACCGGAAATAGACCCAAAAGAAGAAAACCCTGGCCCATTCGACTGATCAAGGACCTTAGGAAGCTGATGTCATCAGCGCCGCTCAAGAGAAAAATGGGGTAAGAAACCAGCGCTGAAAGGCAGGCCGTAATGATTAAGAAAAAGAGGGGCCCCGTCAGTGCGATTAGGAGACGGATCCCATAAGGAGATCTCGCGTCAGTCACGAGGAACCGAGCCATCTTGGCTATCTGAAAGACTGTCCCGCCAGACCGATATCAGGATGGCCATAATGGTGGGGCCCAAAAAAAGCCCTAAAAACCCAAAGGTCTCAATTCCCCCCAAAATCCCAAGAAGAGTCCAGATGA
>JBEIRQ010000350.1:0-2231 GCA_040375885.1 Methylococcus sp. | reverse complement strand
GATGGCTGAAGAGTTGCTCTGGATTGGTCTTGGCAGCAACCTGTTGGTGCGTGATGGGGGCGTTCGTGGCACGGTGATTTGCACGTGTAATCGCTTGAAGGGCATCTACCCGGCGCCGGGGGGGGGGCTGAGGGTTGAGGCCGGTGTTCCCTGTGCGCACGTCGCAAATTACTGTGCTGAACATGGTTACGTGGGTGCTGAGTTTTTTGCGGGCATTCCAGGAACGATGGGCGGTGCGCTGGCCATGAACGCCGGTGCGTTTGGTGGTGAGACCTGGAGTCTGGTGGCTGCCGTGACCACCCTCGATCGATATGGCGGCTTGCATCGGCGGCTGCCGAGCGACTATGAGATTGGGTATCGTTCTGTTAGGGGGTCGCGAGCGGAGTGGTTTGTGGGCTGTGAACTTCGGCTTGAAGCGGGTGATAGCGGGGCTGGTCGGGCGAAGATCAAGGCGCTCTTGGCTCGCCGCAGTGAAACCCAGCCAACCAATATGCCCAGTTGCGGTTCCGTCTTTAGGAACCCTGAGGGCGATTATTCCGCGCGCTTGATTGAGGCCAGTGGTTTAAAGGGATTCACAATGGGAGGCGCTCAGGTTTCTGAAAAGCACGCTAATTTCATTGTTAATTTGGGTCAGGCTAAGGCTCGGGATATTGAGGCACTCATCTTGCATGTGCAACAGGAAGTGCTTCGCATTCAGGGGGTCGAGCTGATCCCTGAGGTCAGAATTGTGGGTTGTCAGGAAGCCATGCAAGATGAGTAAAACGATTGTCGATCCTAAGGAATTTGGAAAGGTCGCGGTTCTGATGGGAGGCGCTGCTCAAGAGCGGGAGGTCTCCCTCAAAAGTGGCAAAGCGGTCCTTGAAGCCCTTCAGCGACAGGGCGTCGATGCGACAGGCTTCGATGTTGGGAGGAATATGATCGCGCCCCTTCTTGAGAATCCTGGCTTATATGATCGGGTCTTCAATATCCTTCATGGCCGAGGTGGTGAGGATGGGGTCCTTCAGGGGGCTCTTGAGACCTTGGGGATTCCCTATACGGGGAGCGGTGTTCTTGCTTCAGCCTTGAGCATGGACAAGCTCAGGACCAAGCTTTGCTGGCTAGGCGCGGGCCTCCCGACGCCGACATGGATGCTGATTCAATCGCGGGAGGATCTCAAGGTGTGTGCGGAGACCTTAGGATTTCCGGTGATCATCAAGCCGGCCCAGGAGGGATCGAGTATCGGCATGAGCCGCGCCGATGGCCCAGACCAGCTTGAAGCCGCATGGGAAAGTGCTTCGATCTATCATTGCGATGTGTTCGCCGAATCTTGGATTACGGGCAAGGAGTATACTGCGGCGGTGTTAGAGGGCGATCCACTGCCTTTGATTCGCCTTGAAACGCCCCACGCATTTTATGATTTCGATGCCAAATATCGCGCCGAAACGACTCAATATCATTGCCCCTGCGGCCTATCAGCCGAAGAGGAACATCGTTTCCAGCAGCTCGCCAAGACCGCGTGCGATGTCGTTGGAGTGACCGGTTGGGCGCGCGTGGACTTGATGGTCGATCGTCTTGGAAAGGCCTGGTTGATTGAGGTCAATACGGTACCCGGCATGACCGATCACAGTCTGGTCCCAATGGCCGCCCGCGAGGCGGGTATCGATTTTGATGCCCTGGTCTGGCGCATTTTATCCACCACATTGAGGCAAGAGGCCTGACATGGCGCGCCTTCGAACTCGTCAACCGAAACCAAGGCCTCGTCTTATGCCGCGATTCTTTGCGGCGGTAGGACTTTTTCTGGTGGTGGGGCTCTATGCTCAGAGAGATTGGGTGGTGGCCGGCTTCGATCAATGGACAGCGGTCCGTTATGTCAGAATCGAAGGTCCTTTCGATGGGATTGATCCAAACCAGATAGAGGGTGCGTTGCGGCCCGTGCTCAAGACCAGTTTTCTGACCCTTGATCTCCACACTGTCGAGACGACGATGAGGAGTATCCCTTGGGTCAGGGCGGTCAAGGTTTCAAGGGTGTGGCCCGATACCCTGGTGGTTGACCTTGAAGAGTTACAGCCTTATGCCCGTTGGGGTCATGATCGATTGGTTGCCGTGACAGGCGAGGTGTTTGATCGGCCTTCTTCCCCTGTGGGTTTTAATTCACTCGTGTCACTGGATGGCCCTTTGGGGCGCGAACAAGAGGTGATCACGATGCAGCAGCAGCTTGAGCAACGGTTTGCTCCGAGTGGCGATCATCTGGT
>JBEIRQ010000196.1:0-3685 GCA_040375885.1 Methylococcus sp. | reverse complement strand
TTTTCATTGATTGCCGGTGGAATCGATTACGCCTCCTTTGAAAAGGGGGTGATGGTCTTTCTTGCCATAGCCTATGGACTTTGGATCATCATCCTCATCTCAGACTTTGGAAAAAGACCTCGGATGGAGGATCCTTTTTGCGAGCGACTGAGTCCTGATCAATTAAGGGCCTACAGGCGCTACCACGTGGCGATCGACTTTCCGATGGCCGGTCAGGTGTATGCCGCTCTCCTCAATATGCTTCGGGTCCTAGGGCTTCTTTGGGGTGGGCTTTGTATCTGGAAAGAGTTTTACCTTGCTTCAGCCGGGGCCTTTGCCTATTTCTTTCTGGCGGGGAACCTCATTGTGCGCAACAACCCCTGGTTTTACATGGGGAGGGAGGCTCAACAAGGCCGGCCATCGGCTTTGGCTGAGCTCTCTAAAATCAGCGACATCATCAAAGCCAAAGATCCAAGCCCTTCTCATACGACATATTCTGGAGAAAAGGATGAACCGTGATCTTGCAGAACTGTTCAGAAGGATCAGCCTCGGCGTCTATATCGTCGGTGTCGCAAGCCCCGAACAACAGCACGCCTTTACCGCGAGCTGGATCATGCCGGTTTCTTTTAACCCCCTTCTTCTAGCCTTGAGCATCAACCCCCATCATCGCTCGTACGCGATCCTCAAAGGGTCCGGTCAATTCACTGTCAGTGTTTTAGGTGAAGATCAAATTGATCTCGCCGCACATTTTGGGCTATCGGATTCCGAGAAGCGGCTCGAACCTTTTGAGATCGAAAGCGGCATCGGGGGTTGCCCTATTCTAAAAGAGGCGCTGGCATCTTTTCACTGCCAAGTGACCAACGATCTTCCAGCGGGCGACCATCGTCTGCTTTTAGGCGAGGTCATCGATGGACGCCTTAACGACCCACTACGATCAACCCTACTCTATCAATCCACCGGGGACCTCGATCGGGCATCGGCGATTTATCCCAAAGACTTCGGAGCTTGTGTCGAAGATCGAAGATAAATCTAGGTGCCGCTAAAAACAAACGGGAACCGAAGTCCCCGTTTATTAACCCGAGATGGATCAGTGACCCATCAATGGACAATGCCTCCTTGTGGTGGCTCACGCGGAGGGAAAATCGCCGCTTTCTCAGGTGAATAACCGTGCAAATGTGGCTTAAGCGCGTTGAAATTAGATGGCTTTCCACGGTAGCAGCCAGGTCCATAGGGGTACTCGCTATTGAGATGATAGTGGTACATCGTCGTCAACTTGCCATCCCATACAATTTGCCCGGTATGCCCATGACACTCATCGAGATCGTCATTGGTGAGCAGCACGCCATTGTCCCCGCGGGGGCCATAGATCCCAAAACCATCCATGGCATAACCATACAGCGGTGAGTGGGTGTTAGGGCTGCCTTGGTTCGGCATACATTTCCAAGAGTAACCATGGTAATGGTATTCCTTGTTGAAAGGGTGTCCCCAGCACTCATCATTCGGAAACGCCGCGGCAGGATCAACCCAGGTATTGCCATAAGCCAGATTGGCGTGCCACACCGCGTGCGTCTGGGTCGAGACGCCTGTCACCAGAGAGTTCATGCAATAAGGTTGCTCAGAATAAGTCGGATTTCGTGGGACCGTGATGTCGAGATCATAGCGGGCAATCGGGATCGCTGCTGCGCTCGAATAAGGAGGCCCACCAGGGGCTGCTGCGTACCATTGATAGGCCGGAGTCCCTTCTTGTACCGGATAAATACCCGTCTTGTGATTAGGTAAGCCGTTGCCTTTAAAGCGACGCTGTTTTTTAGAAACGGTGGTTTTAAAGATCGATTTTCCATTCCACACACTTCCTGAGACATAGGGAATTGAGGCAGTGCTGACATCAAGGCCATTCACCCAAGGCGTCCCGGCGTTATAAAGATTGATGCTGGGAAAATCGATGCCGTAGAACGAGAGGCAAACCCACTGGCCATTCCTTTGGGCCTTCCCTAATGACAGGCCATTCGCTGCGGTTCTCAAAGTAACCGGTGGCTCAGTGATCTCGAAGGCGTAGGATGGCAATAAGCCACTGATCAAAAGAGTCAAAAAACCTGAAAGCAGTATCAAGCGGATATTCATTTCTCTTGCCTCCATAAAAAACTGGGTTAGAGACAAGTATAAACAGATGGATTGCAAAGAAAAATCCTACGATCGTAGGATTGAAAGTCTTTAAGAAAAGGTGTAAGTCACCCTCCATCAGCGCGCTACCACGAGGCCCAATGGGGACCTTCATTCGCCAAGGCCAAGTCTTAAGGAACTCTTGCAAGAAGTCTGATGTACCAACAAAATGCCTACCTTCTTCTCTTCGCGGCAGCGCTCCAAATAGGCAGCTTGGTCAGCGCATGGCCCTACCTCCAGGAGCTCACCAAAAATAATGAGCGGGGAATGTGGATATTAGGATCCACGCTCCTGTCGATCGGATTTTTATTCCTGAGCTATGCATTTTATGGTTTGGATGTGCATCTAAAACCAGAAGGAGCCCTCTTTGAAATCGGATTTGGTTTCAGCATGGCTGCCGGCATGTGCATGACCTTTCTCTATGACGCCCTCAGTAACCAGCCTAAAAAAATCACATGGCTTCAGGTTCTTTTATTCGTTCTTCTGGCAACGGTCACCGTGGGTTATTTTGACGGGTTCTTGGATCGCCTCATCGTCAAAGACATCTTCTTGATATTTCTTTCACTTTGGCAGCTGAAGCAAGTCAACCAACTGAGGCGAAGTGAAACCTTTGCTCAAAGCCGTCTCATTTTTTCTGTTGCTGTGGGATTTTTAGCTTCCTCAGTCTTTTTTCTGGAGATTTTCATCGAATACAAACTGGCTATTAGGGCGCCTGAAGGGCTTATAGCCACCTTCCTCGCATCGATGGATACGCAGATTGCTCTGGCATCGATGATTTACCTTGCTGTTGGATCCCACTGGAGCGCTGAAGGTGCAAAATCAACACTGAAATACAAGCTGGATAATGAAAGGATTCTGCTTCTTTTAGAAGAAAAAGAGCTCCTCATTCAGAGCCTCATGAAGACCCATGTCTTAGTGGAATCAGGCGCCCTTTCTGCGGGTCTCTCCCATGAACTGAATCAGTTCCTAGCGGTCATTCAGGTCAATTCAGAACTCGCCATCCAAGGACTCAAAGATCGAGAACGTCATGAAGACGTTGAACCCTTGATCGAAAATATTATCAAGTCCAATCAATGTGCAGCCAACCTTATTGCCACTCTCAAAAGATTCTTCACGAGACGGGAGGAATCACCCATGCCCTGTTGCTTTGATGATCTCATCGAGGAGACCCTCACGCTCTATTGTGACCGGATTAAAAAATCAAACATACAACTCGTCGTCGATTTGGCCGCTAAAGAAAAAGTCCCCCTTTTAGAGGCTTTGATGCGTCAAGTGATTGCTAATCTTTTAGTCAATGCGATTGAGGCCCTTGACCTCCTATCCCGTCCCGACAAGGCCATCAAAATTAGAACCTCCTTAGTAGATGGACAGCTTCATTTATCGATCGCCGACAATGGTCAGGGCATTCATTTGTCGGAATCGAAAGACATTTTCAATATCTTCAATACCACAAAGACTCATGGCACAGGACTAGGCCTTTGGCTTTCAAAGTACATTGTGGAAAAGCACAACGGGCATATCAGCCATACCAATATTCAAGGAGAAT